>JBALVT010000132.1:0-12111 GCA_036961345.1 Halioglobus sp. | reverse complement strand
GGGCGGACTGGTTTAGTGTTGGTATCACTATGGTTCCGCTATCGTCTTTGAGAAACCCGCCTCTGGAAAGGGGTATCGGTGCACCAGTGGCTGTACCTACTCCCAGAACTGAAAGCTGCATCCCAGACCCTTTCAATAGTTTTTGCACGGCGATTCGTGCGTCTTCATCCACGCCGTCTGTGACTAAAATGATCTGCCCCTGGCTTACGCCGGCAGAATGCATCAGGTCGATTGCCTGGGCCATCGCAGCCGGAGTATTACTTCCCGGTACGGGCATCATATCCGGTGATAAAACAGGGAGAAGGTTAGCTATTGTGGGGTTGTCGTCGGTCAGCGGAGTCACTATGTGTGAATCTCCGGCATAGGCGATTAACCCGGTCTGTCCTTCCTTGCGCAATTGCAGTAGGTCCAGAAGTTTTTGTCTGGCGCGGTCCAGCCGAGATGGCGCGAGATCGCCTGCCTTCATCGAATAGGATAAATCGAGCACCAAAACCATTGCGTCCTGTTTTTGATGGATCGGCTGGGGAATCTTTTTCCAGCTGGGACCGGCTGCGCCCAATACCGCCAGTAGCCATGCGAGCATTATGAAAGGTAATAGATTGGGTCCTCGGGAGGCGGTGTTGTCGCCCACTAAAAACGGCAGCAGGTCAGGGGCGATAACTTCGCTCCAGCCACCACTATTCTGGCGCTGACGCCACAGTAGGAAAATGAAGATGACCGCAGGTACTAGAGCCCATAGCCATTCGGGTCGCATAAAATGTAGTTGGGACAACTCGTTCATCAGGAAACGGCCTTGCCATCTCTGACACCACCACCGAGTTGCAGCCACTGACGCAGCGCCAGCAAAAAACTCAGTAGTAATGCTACTGCCAGTGGCAGGTAGCCCAATGCCTGGCGGGGTCGATAGGTTGCAGGGGTTTGTTCCACTGGTTCGAGTTCGTCCAGCATGGCATAAATGTTGGCCAGCTCAACCGGGTTGCGTGCACGAAAATACTGGCCGCCTGTCATCCGGGCAATTTCCTCTAGCCCCTCTTCATCGAGTTCCGCCGAGGGGTTCACTTGGCGGCTGCCAAAGCTGGACCCGAAAATACCGGGCAAGGTCATTTCATCGGCGCCTATGCCAATGGTGTAGATTTTAATACCCAGTTTGCGCGCCAGTTTTGCCGCGTCCAGTGGTTTGACAGAGCTGGCCGTGTCTTGGCCATCGGTTAATAAAATCAGCACACGGCTCTCGGCTGGACGGTTCCGCAGCCTTTTCACCGCCAATCCTATCGCATCGCCGATCGCTGTTTCCTGGCCAGCGAAGCCGATTTGTGCTTCCAGTAGAAATCGTTTTACCGTGGCGGTATCGAAACTCAGGGGTGATTGTACGTAGGCATTGGTGCCAAACAAAATCAGGCCCAGGCGATCACCTTTACGGTTTTCGATAAAACTCGAGCCCACCTGTTTCACCGCGTCGATCCGCCGCGCCATAACCTTGCCCAATTGCATATCCTCAATACGCATGCTGCCGGAGATATCAACTGCCAGCATAAGATCCCGGCCGCTGTTGGGCAGCTCAATTGCTTCGCCAATCCAGATAGGCCGCGCGGCGCTGACCAACAGACACAACCACAGTAACCAAAGGGTAACGCTGGCGAACCTGCTCTGGGTGTTTACAGTGCCGGCGTGTGATTCGCTGAGCTGCCGCCATTCCTGAAAAAAGGGAGCCCGTAAGGCCGGTTGTGCACTGCGAGCGGTGGGCCAAAATCTGCGCACTAGCAGGGGCAGGGGTAGCACTGCGAGCATCCAGGGCCATATCCACTCAATCACTTTGGAACCCTATGATATTTGATCCAGGCCATGGCGCATTGTCCCACCAGATCACAGTTCATTGCGCCTGCGTCGGCTCTATAGGCCGCTGCAGCAAAGTCCTCGGGGAAGCGTTTCAGGTCGGCACTGCCCGCTAAGCCCTGGTTAAGAAACTCCACCCATTGATCGCCATTTTTTGCAGCTACCTCTCTTTGCGGAAATGCGCGTAGGGCAACACTTTTCAGCAGTGCATTGGTTGCGGCTATAAAAGACTTCGAGTCCTTGCTGTCAAGCCATGCAGTGTGCAATGCCTGTAATTTGCCCGCGGCTAGCCGACGATAGGCATCGGCCTGATACCGACGGTAGTAAATGAAGGCAACGATAGCCATGGCTGTCAAAATAAGCGCTAGCAATAGCCACCAGCCGGGCGCTAGCGGCCACCAGCCGATAAGTTCCGGTTCCCGCAGGGGATGCAGGCCGGCCAGAGGGTCTTGTGGGTTCAACGCCTTGGATCTCCATAATACTTCCGCAAGAGAGAAAACGGGGCGATATTAGTGGCGGCCTGAAGTACTGGTATACCCAGGCGCTGAAATTCGTTGGTCAGGGAATCCGCCCGGTCGGTAAAACGTGCTCGATATTGAGAGCGCAATGCGCGGTTGGCGGTATACAGTTCACTGCGCTGGTCGCCATTAGTCACTGCGTAGTGTCCTGCCCGGGGCAGCTCTCCCTCCATGGGGTCGGAACACGATAGCGCGGTGATTTCACAGTGCTGAGACAACTGGAACAGATGCTCTCGCGCCGTATCTTCCTGGGCACCATGGAAATCACTGACCAAAAAGATAGCGCTGCCGGGCCTGGCTATACGCCTTAGGTTGCCCAGCATGGAAGAGAAACTTGAATTATCGTCGGTAGTGGCCAGCGGTAGTATTTTATTGTAATTGGCAACATGGGAAAGTAGTGAGAGGGCCGTTTTACGGCTTCTTCTGGGGCGTATGTCCCGGTGCTCAGTACCATTGAAAACCAGCCCACCAATTCGATCGCCGCTGTCCAATGCGCTCCAGGCTAACAGGCCGGCCAGCTGTGCAGCGAGCACCGACTTGAAACAGTGGCTGGAACCAAAAAACATGCTATTGCGCTGGTCTACTACAACCAGAACAGGGCGCTCGCGCTCCTCGCGGAACAGTTTGGTGTGAGCACTGCCTGTTCTGGCGGTGACCCGCCAATCGATAGTGCGTATGTCGTCGCCGGGCTGATAGCTGCGCACTTCCTCGAAATCGATACCTCGGCCTCGGAAATTCGATTTGTTGGGGCCTGCCAGTACACTCAAAGCGCGTTTCTTGCGCGAGAGCTTTAATTGTCGGGCAGGGAACCGCAGAGATATTAAATCTGCGAGGTCTGTGTAAGCGCCTCTTGCCGGTGAGCTAATGTCTGCCAGATGCATGTCAGCCAACAGGTACCAGGGCCAGGAGTTCCTCGATCACTTGATCTGGTGTTACCCCATTGGCCTCAGCTTCGAAGCTTAGCAGTAGCCTGTGTCTGAAAACATCAGCTGCAATGGCTTGAACATCATCTGGACTGACAAAATTCTGGCCCCGCAACCATGCGTGTGCGCGTGAGCAGCGATCCAGTGCAATTGTGGCCCGGGGGCTGCCACCAAACTCAATCCAGTTGGACAGTTGTTCAGAGTATTGACCGGGATTACGGGTCGCGATAACCAGTTGCACGATGTATTGCTCAACCGGGTCGGCCATATGCATTGCCAGAGTCTCTTTACGCGCGGCGAAAACCGCGTCCTGGCTCAATGCCTGGGGCAAAGCAGTGGGAGTGTGGTTGGCTTCTGAGCGAGTAAGCCTGAGTATGTTGGTTTCTGCGGCCGCGTCCGGGTAGTCCACCTTTACGTGCAATAAGAAGCGGTCAAGTTGTGCTTCGGGGAGGGGGTAGGTCCCCTCTTGCTCAATGGGGTTCTGGGTTGCCATTACCAGAAATAGTTCAGGCAATTGGTAGGTTTGACTGCCAACACTTACCTGGCGCTCGGCCATCGCTTCGAGCAGAGCGGACTGTACTTTCGCGGGAGCGCGGTTTACCTCATCAGCCAATACCAGATTGTGAAAGATGGGCCCTTTCTGAAAATGGAAGCTGGCATCCTGTGGCCGGTAAATTTCTGTGCCTGTTACGTCGCCAGGTAGAAGGTCGGGGGTAAACTGCACCCGATGGAAACTTCCTTCAATGCCGTCTGCCAGCGATTTAATGGCGCGGGTTTTTGCCAGCCCCGGGGCACCTTCTACGAGAAGGTGTCCGTCCGCCAGTAAGGCGATGATCAGACGCTGAACCAGGTGCGGCTGACCTATAATTTGCTGGCTAAGCCAGTCTTCGAGTGCCCTGACATCTGTGCTTGCCACACTGTCTCCCGTTATTAAGTTGAATTGTGTAAATGGGTTTGCCCGGCGCTGCCGGTCACCGCAAATGAGAAGCGGTGCATTCTAGCGAAACTCGCGGTGTCGTCCAAGCCCTAAATCGGTTCAAAGACATTGATTTATGTGACTTTTTATAGTGCGAATAGTTCCCCTTGGGCACTACAAACGCTCCAGTTTGGTCTAAACTGGACAAAAGATAATAATTACGGGGACCTTTATCCCCGGTAAAAATGGCAGGGCGACTCTCCATGGCTTGGGATACATTAAAAGATAGTATTTTGCGCGAGCTGACAGCGCAGGTAGATAGCAAGGGTGAGGAAACGCATCGAGACTGGCTTCATCATCTCGCCAAGGCGTTTTTTGGACGTTTTGCCGGCGAAGATCTTCGCGGTCGCTCGGTAGAGAATATCTACGGCTGCCTTTACGGTTTGTTGCACTTTATGCAGGGTCAACCGTGTAACGAGCCCCGGGCCCGAATCTTTAATCCGGAATTGGCGGCTCACGGCTGGGAAAGCAAAAATACGGTCATAGTCATCTTGTGCCGCAACATGCCTTTCTGTACATCCTCGATACGGGGTGAATTGAATCGGCGCGGAATCCGTGTTCACACTGTGTCGAGCTGCAATCTTCTCGTGACTCGAGATGAACTCGGTGGGTTAACCGGTATTCTCAACGGCAATGGTGCCACAGACGTCGCGGGGATTAACCGAGAGAGCCTGGTCTATTTCGAAATTGGTAGGCACTCGGACCTGGATAAACTCGAAGAACTGCGCGCCACACTCTGTGACATTCTCATGGAGGTTGCTGCTGTGGTTGATGACTTCCCGGCAATGCAGGAACGACTAAGCGAATGTACAGCCCTTATCAATGCTAGCGTCTGTGTTAACGAGGAGCTGCGTGAAGAGGCGGCAGAATTTATTCGTTGGCTGTCGCACTATCATATGACCTTTCTGGGATATGAGTATCTTGATGTATCCCGCTCCGCGGGTGATGTGCGCGCGCAGGTGAACGATGATGCAAGCCTGGGCCTGCTGCGCTCACGCAGCAGCAGTGGTGTACGTGACCTGATGGCAGATTTCCAGGCGTGCTCCTGTGAAGAGTTACAAAACAAACAACTGAGCTTTTCAAAGTCGCGCAGGCGCTCCCGGGTTCACCGCCTGGCATATCCCGATTATATTGAAGTTAAAGTTTTTGATGATACCGGCGAAGTCGTTGGCCAGCACCGTTTTATGGGGCTTTACACGTTCAGCGTATATAGCATGAGCCCCGACTTGATTCCTATTCTCAGGCGCAAGGTTGAAAAAGTTATGGCGATGTCTGATCTGGATGACGCCGAACATGAGGGAAGGGAACTGGCAAGGGTTATGGAAACCTTTCCGCGTGATGAACTTTTTCAATCCAGTATTCGGGATTTACACCAGACCGCTCAATCGGTCAATCAGATCAGGGAGAGGCCACAAACTCGTTTGTTTGTGCGCAAGGATATACATGGCAAATTTTTTAACTGCCTCATATACATTCCCCGGGACAGTTATAACACCGAATTACGCATTGTCATTCAAAATATTTTGACCAAAGAGTTTGGCGCAGAGGAATCTGAATTTACCACGCAATTTAGTGAATCCATTCTGGTCCGCTGTCACTTCGTATTGCGAGTTAATCCTGCGGTCGAGTTAACGTATGAAATAAGCGAAATAGAGGAGCAAATTGTGCAAGCAACGCTATCCTGGGAAGACCGGCTGCGTATCAGGTTAATAGAGGAGTTCGGTGAGGAGAGCGGAGAAAACTATATTCGGCATCTTGGGCAGGGCTTTCCACCAGGTTATCGGGACGATTTCGATCCAAGAATCGCTGTGCTGGATATCAAAAAAATCCAGCGTTTGATAGACGGCGAAGAGTTGTGCATGAGCCTCTATCGATTACTGGAAGAGGGTGACGAAATGCTGCGCCTGCGCCTCTATCATCGTGGTGCGTCACTACCTTTGTCGGACATTCTGCCAATTTTGGAAAATCTTGGATTACGCGTTGTTACGGAGCGTCCCTACGGCGTGCGAGCGGCTGATGACAGCCGTTTCTGGGTTCAGGAATTCAGTCTGATCTATTCACTTTCTCACGATATCAATCTCGATCAGGTTAAAGACGAATTTGAGGATGCTTTTTCGCGTATCTGGTTTGGTGAAGCCGAAAGTGACTCTTTCAATCGGCTGCTATTGGGCACGCGGCTTAACTGGCGGGAGATAGCCTTATTGCGCGCGTACGCGCGTTACTTACGGCAGGTGCAGTTTCCCTACAGCGCGGATTACATTGCTGAAACCATGGCCAATCATTTGCATTTGACGGCCACATTGGTGGAGTTGTTTTTAACCCGGTTCTCGCCAGCGTTTGATGGCGATGACGAGTGGCGGGAGCAGCGTGAAAAGGCGATTGAGCAGCGTATTCTGGATGGTTTGGACGAGGTCGAAAATCTCGGGCAGGATCGTATCGTCAGACAGTTTCTTGCGGTGATAAAGGCAACTTTGCGCACCAATTTCTTTCAGCCCGATGATCGTGGAACGCTAAAGCCGTATTTTTCCTTTAAGCTGTTTCCCGCCGATATTCCTGATATGCCCGAGCCCAAACCGCTCTACGAAATATTTGTTTACTCGCCGCGTGTTGAGGGCGTGCATTTACGCGGTGGAAAAGTAGCCCGAGGTGGCTTGCGTTGGTCCGATCGACTTGAGGATTTTAGAACAGAAGTTTTAGGACTGGTAAAAGCACAGCAGGTTAAAAATGCGGTTATCGTGCCGGTGGGTGCCAAGGGCGGCTTTGTTGCAAAGCAGGTTAATGCTGCGATGAGTCGCGACGAGGTTCAGCAAGAGGGCATTGAATGTTACAAACTGTTTATCCGCGGCTTATTGGATATATCCGATAATCGTGGTGAAGCTGGTGTTATCAGACCACCGCTGGTGGTCGTAAAAGATGATGAAGACCCGTATCTGGTCGTAGCCGCAGATAAAGGAACGGCAACATTTTCTGATATAGCCAACAGTATCTCCGACGAGTACAAATTTTGGCTGGGCGATGCCTTCGCCTCAGGTGGGAGCGTCGGCTACGATCACAAAAAAATGGCAATTACTGCTCGGGGCGCCTGGGTGTCTGTGCAGCGACATTTTCGTGAGTTCAATGTTGACGTGCAAAATACAGATTTCACTGTAGTGGGCATTGGTGACATGGCAGGCGATGTATTTGGCAATGGCATGTTGCTTTCACAGCACATCAAACTGCTGGCCGCTTTTAATCACATGCATATTTTTGTGGATCCCGATCCCGATTCCGCGGCGAGTTTTAGTGAGCGAGAGAGACTGTTTACGTTGCCGCGCTCAAGCTGGTCGGACTACAACAAAGAACTGCTATCTGCCGGGGGAGGTATATTTGATCGCTCTGCGAAATCCATCAACATTTCTTCCCAGATGAAAGCCTGTTTTGATATCACCGCAGATCGCCTGACGCCCCAGGACCTCATTAACCGAATCTTGAAATCCAAAGTTGATTTGCTTTGGAATGGTGGGATAGGAACTTACGTTAAGGCCAGTACTGAATCGCATACTGACGTTGGTGACAAGGCCAATGACGGTTTGCGGGTCGACGCGAAAGACCTGAGAGTCAGGGTAATTGGTGAGGGTGGAAATCTGGGCGTGACCCAGTTAGCGCGGGTGGAATACGCTCTTAACGGCGGACGATCCAATACGGATTTCATCGACAATGCCGGTGGCGTGGACTGCTCTGACCATGAGGTCAATATCAAAATTTTGCTGAACGCCGTTGTAGCTCGAGGCGACCTGACCGAAAAACATCGCAATAGATTGCTTGAGGAGATGACGGCAAGTGTGTCTGAACTGGTACTGAAAAACAATTATCGACAGGTTCAGGCCATCAGTCTGACGGAATATCAGGCCGAGGTACGGAGCGGGGAATATCGGCGTTATATCACCACCTTGGTAGAGGGTGGGCGGCTCAACAGAGAACTTGAGTTTCTGCCCTCGGACGAGACTCTGGGTGATCGAAAAGCGCAAGGTAAAACACTGACTCGCCCGGAATTGTCCGTCTTGGTTTCCTACAGTAAAGCGCTCTTGAAGGAACAGCTTATAGAGTCTGATCTCGGTCTGGACCCTCATCTTAAAAATGCAGTAAAAACAGCATTTCCGCCCAGGCTTCTTGAAGAGTATGAAGATGAAGTACTGGACCATCAATTGCAGCGAGAGATCATGTCCACCCAGATTGCTAACGACATAGTCAATCGAATGGGCTTGAATTTTGTGCTTCGGCAACGCAAAGCTACGGGAGCTCCGGTGGCCGATGTCGCCAGAGCTTATACCACAGTGATGGAAGTCTTTTCTGTGGCGAAGTATTGGGAAGAGATTGAAGCGCTGGACCACCAGGTGGAGTCCGACGTACAGATTGAGATGATGCTCGAGCTTATTCGTCTGGTAAAACGTTCAGTGCGCTGGATGTTGCGCAATAGGCGGCACGACCTGGCACCCACCAAGGCCATTGCGGAGTTTGCCGGTGGTTTGGCCGAGTTGCGCGAAGTACTTGTGCCGATGCTCAATGGTGGCGCTGAGACACACTATAATTCTTTGCGTGAAAAATATATCAACTCTGGTGTACCCGTTGACCTCGCCGGTGCAGTGGCGGCTACCGGACAAGCCTACAAAGCGCTTGGTATTATTCAGGCCGCTGCCAACAGCAATTCGGAGTTGCTGGAAGTTGCCCAAGTGTACTTTTTGTTAGGGGAGCGTCTGGAACTAGACTGGTTTAGCGGGCAGATCAATGGCGCAAAAGTCGACAACGAATGGCAAGCGCTCGCTCGGGATACCTACATGGAAGACCTTGAATGGCAACAGAGGACACTGGCCACAGGTGCTTTGCGTCACGTCTGTGAACAGCGGGATATCCTGGCATGCCTGGAACGTTGGGAGGCTAAAGAGAGCGCTCTAATAGGCCGTTGGAAAGAGATGGTAACGGAATTACACGCGACGGACTCGCCGGATTTCGCAATGTATGCTGTGGCAAATCGAGAACTGCTGGACCTCGCTCAGAGCAGTACTCTTGACTAGTTGATATCGCGGTGCCCGAAGTTACTTGCGATTTGCCTGATGGCAGAATCAAGAAAGAATTTCGGTGACCGCGATGCGGTGTTGATATACGAATTTAGTGCGGGATTAGACGGCTCGCATCTTATGAACGCCAGAGACGCCTGTAAGGCCGTCCCACTGATCACAACGGCCTTCTCGCCATCCCGTTAACCAGTTTTGTCGGTGATTATCATCTTCATGCGGGCAAAAGTCACTGCTGCGACCACTGACCCCGGCTTGATAGCCACGATCAAATGCTCTGTCGTTCATATCACGCTTCTGTCTTTTCATATATTGCGCCTCCAGTTAAGGCATAGACACTGTTGCCGCGAACGAGGTTCAAACTAAGCACCTCGACCGGCGCGGTGTATAGGTTTTCAGGCTTGTATTAGGCTTTTGATTCCTACGAAGCAATACAGCGGTGTGTCAGATGACACAACTTCATCAAACCAGAGGTGGAAGAACAAGTCGACAATTGATTTGTTCTGAAAATTATCTTTTATATAACCGAAAGACAATGATGCCGATATATGTAAAAATATGTTGTTTTTAAACAAAAAGTTATAGCGTGTAGTTAATGTAAAATATATTGGTTTTCCAGCGGATTTGGGCGCTGCCTGCCTGCCGGGCTCCGGTGACGATGAACTAAAAGGGCCATACCTCGAGGCCGTGAATGGCGTTGCGTATATCACGTGTGAGGTTGATGGTCGCCACTCGCCTGTTTTCAAGCAAATCATAAACACTGATTGTGGATGGTGAGGAACCGCCGGCGATATAGCGATTGTCGATAGCACACAGGCCCCGCCCAAACGACTGCCGGGCAATGTGCGAATCATCGACGCCGACAAATTGAAGTGTTTCCTTTGGGTGTCGGATTACGGGAAGGTCTATTCGATTTCCACTGCAATCCACATACGAAACCGCATCACTGCGAGTGTTGTTGTAAATGAAACCACCCTGAAAAGGCTGCGCATTGTGTGTACCTGCGGGGAGGTTACAGATTTTCATTATTGTCATGTCGTCGCAGAGCTGTAACAAAGACCCAGTATGCAAGCCACTTAAATAAACGTTGTGCTCGGCTACATGGACCATATTAATGTGGTGGCGGCTGGAAAGTCGAGGCCCTGCGCGAGTCATGGGGTTGAAGGATCTGGCCTCCCATCTGTCGCCGTGGCAGCTTAGGGAGACACCCCAGACAAAGTTTTTCGATACTATGTCGAACGCGAGCAGGCTGTCATAAGCAGTGGATGTTAGCAACAGCACATTATCTCGCCGGCTAATTTCGTGGCAGTGTCGAAGATAAGGATTGCGGTAGGTTGCCAGTAATTTGAATTCAGCGCTGTAGCAAAATAGTTTATCGCTGGCTGCTATAAATATTTCGCGCTGAAAAAACGCGACACCCCTGAGTCCTCGATCCCCGCCTGTGTTAGAGAAATCGATATCATTGCTGTTCCAGTCGACATGCTTCTCTATCCGCTGGCGAGCAAAGTCGATGGTATAGACCCCGCCGTGACTCTGGCCTTTTTCGCTGCCTCTTACAACCGATGTGGCGATCAGCTTCGGCAGTGTCGGTAGGATATGCGTCATTTTTTGTCGGCCACTCCCTGCAAGCGATACTAAGTTGACTACCACTAGCGGCCCAACTACTGTGCTACAAATGATTAGATAACCATGTTATAGGGAATTGGTCGATGGATATAGAATATCCTCTCACCGAGCTGGGTGAATTTGCCGTGACGGAAATGCGCAATGCCATTTTGGGTTTGGATGAAACTGCATGGCAGCAAAATACCTATAGGCAACGGACCTACGAAGTGCATAGAGACACGCAGTCGATCGTTTTGGTTTTCACGGATGGATCTGGTTGGCCTGATATTCAAATCAGTAAAGAACCGGGCTGGGACCTGCTCGCAAAACAGGCGCTTCCTCTGATGAATCAAATTATAGGTAGGCACTACCCACCTGGTGGGGCCATAGTGCGTGCTATGGCAGTAAAGTTACTCGCCGGGGGCGCCATAAAATCTCACAGAGATAAACACCCGTCTTTTTATTATAGCCACCGCGTCCATATTCCAATTTCAAGTAACCCTCTGGTTCGTTTTATGCTTGATGGGCAACCTCACAATTTGAAAGTGGGAAAAGTTTATGAAATTAATAATCAGAAGCAGCACAGTGTTAGCAATAAAGGACATGAGGACCGTATAAATTTTATTTTTGATTACCTTCCCCCGCAGCATCTGGGTCAGGGTGGGGCGCTATTCGTCGATTAGCCATCCTGCAGCTGTCGCGTCATCAATTTTTTCGCTCATCCAGCGCCACAAAGTGGGGTATTCCTGGCCAATAAAGCTATGAGCATTTGCGACCTGTGATCTCCTTATGCCCTGGGCTCGCCAGGTTTTTCCCTCGCTGGCGATATTGTGAAGAAAAGGTAGCAGGCGATCGACGACCTTCAATACTTTCGCCTCGGGAGATAACCCAGCTTCCTGATCCTCCCACAGCTCGCACAGGACTGGTATGAAATTTCCTGGATCGCGGGCAAACCTCCCCACGCATTGCCGCTCAGCGATATGCGCCTGGGAACGATTTTCGGCGTACAGGAAGGTGTCTCCTGCATCGATCTCTCCCAGGTCGTGCACCAAAGCGAGTTTCAGTAATTTTTCCATCGACAGGTCTTTTTCGAAATAGGACGCCATGCTCCAACATGCCATGGCCAGGTGCCAGGAATGCTCGGCAGAGTTTTCCAGGCGCTCACCGCCATTTATATACGTTCGCCGATTGACGAGTTTCAGCGC
>JBALVT010000131.1:0-12121 GCA_036961345.1 Halioglobus sp. | reverse complement strand
GCCCAGTGTCGCCACTGCTGCTATTACGAGCGTCGCTACCAGTGTCGCAATAATTCGGGTTCGCTGACTCGGAGAGTGATTATCCGCCGTGTTTTTTGTCCCTGGCTGTTTGGCCAGTGGCTGCAGTGCCGCGTTGAAATCCGCCGCATTTTGAAATCGGGTCTCCGGCAGTGTGGCCAGTGCTCGACTGATTACTACCTTGAGTATTCCTAGATTTTCTGCCGAATAAAGCTCCATCTTCGCCAGGTTTTCTGCCGCCAGGCGGTCGATTTTGAGCCCCTCAGTCTTTTTGCTTACGAGTCGCTCTCCAGTTAACAACTCATAGAGTACCAGCCCTGTTGAATACAGGTCGCTGCGCCCATCAATCTTTCCGCCCGTCAGCTGTTCAGGAGACGAGTACTGTGGGGTGCCAAGCATTTTTCCAGTTTGTGTCAGGTCAGAATCTTCAATATGGGCGATTCCAAAGTCGGCGATTTTTACCGAGTCGTCTTCAAGCAGTATGATGTTCGCAGGTTTAATGTCGCGGTGGATAACGCCATTTTCATGGGAGTGGGCCAAAGCGCTCAAAATCTGCGAGATGATATGCAGAGACATTTCCATATTGAAATGCATGCCCCTGGCCAGAAATTCCTTGAGTGACTTACCTTCGACAAAATCCATTACGAAGAAGGGGTCGCCCTCGGCATCCTCCTCGAAATCATATACCCTGACGATATTGTCGTGTTTAAGGCGGGCCGAGGCGCGGGCCTCCAACGCAAAGCGCTCGCGAAGCTCCCGGCCTTCTCTGCCACCGAGCATAGAGCGGCGAATAGTCTTGATCGCCACATGGACCTCTAATGTGGGATGCCAGCCCTTATAAACCACACCCATGCCACCCTCGCCCAGGATAGCGTCGATACGGTATTTTCCCAGTTGGTCGCAGTCCTTCAACTTTTCCTTCCACCCGACGGGTTCACTTGTACCAGTCTAAGCAATACTGCCTTCGGAAGGAAATGTTATATCGGTAACTCTTTATCCCCTGCGGGGATTGAAAAAGAATTCACCGGATTCGTGGCCAGCAAGATGAATAGGTGCATACAGCGGTGTTTGTGGCTTATCCAATGGCGAGGTTTTTGACGCCATGCGCTCCAATACTTTTGAGTAAAGCGAATACCCTTCCAGAATGCCATCGTTGCTGCTCAGTGTGTCCAGAAATGCTTTCGCGAAAACAGAATGTCGACCGCCGCCGCCGTCGCTAACAGGCTCCACACCACCGGATGTCAGCGTGATTCGGGCGCGGGTTTCTGCCATAACCTTCATCCACTGAGTACGTACATCTTCGGGGATATCTGTCTGTAACCTGGCAATAGGTGTTTGGGTGAGAGTGCCCGCATAGCAGGAATCGGCAACCACCAGAACGTGTTTTGCTTCAATCACATTCAGTATGTCGGTGATGGCTTTGTTGGAAATCCAATTGATGCTGTTGTCTGCATCGGCATCCACAGGCAACCAGTAGCCCACATTGTCTTTGGGATCAATTTTTCCGTGTCCCGCATAATAGATCAGAAGGTTGTCATCTTTGCCGAGAGATTCTCGCAGTTCATTGAGTGCCGAGAGTATTTGGTAGCGATTGGCGTCGAGCAGTAGCTTGGTCTTAAAGCGATATTTCTCCCGCAATACCTTTTCAGTGGCGCGGGCATCGTTGACTGCTGTAACCAGTGTTGAATAGTTTTGGTATTGGTTGTTACCGATAATCAGCGCGTGGTAATTCCCCATTGCGACATTTTCGCCCGGACGTGTTTTGTCAAAACGTGCCTTGGCAACAATGGGCTTCGAGGCGTTATCAACACTGTTGCCCAGTTGGTCTACAAAGGAGAAGGTGACAGCGGCACGCCGGCCCTCATTGTCTACCAGCACAACCTCCACAGGTGTGGGGTCGTCGGTGAGTGGTATGGAAGAGCGGAACAGATTATTTTCCGTGAGCACCGGGGTTTGTCCGTTCACGCTCAGCGAAAGCAGACCCGACGGCGCAGAAATCTTGCCTATAACCTGCCTTTCTCCGCGGAAGGTACTTATTCTTACAGTCGCCTCACTGCGGGTCAGTACAACGGGCGGTTCGATAATTTCAATCATAGGGCCGTTGCCAGCGACGGTGATATAGGGTTCGCTGGATACATCGGCCGACTCCAGTTCCAGGGTGTAATTCTGTGCCTGCTGTTTCAGCTCGGCGATCTGCTGTTTCTGGGATTTGACCAAATTGAACTGGCTTTCAAATTGCGTGGTAAGTTGTTCCAGTTCGTTGCGCTGCTGTTGTACGACCTCCTGATGGGCATCAGCCTGCTGCGCCAGAGCCTCTTCACTGTTGGCCCGCTCCATATGCAGGGCGGCTTTGGCCAGCAGGAGCTCATGGCCTATTTGAGCTGCCTGCTGCTCGTGTTCCTCAAGCTGCGCATCGAGGCGGGAAATATCTCGACGATTGTTACCGTCGGTGTTGTTCAATTGCTGCGTTTTGCGCTCCAACTGCGCCAGTGTGTCGGTTAGCTGACGTTGCTGTACCTGATTTTTTGCCTCCAATGTGGCAAATTCCATTTTCTTTTCGGTCAGTTTCCGGCTGTGTTTCTCCAGATCCTGTTGCAGTGCAAGCAGTTCGGGCGACATTTTTTGTCCAGCGTCCTGTGCGGCTGCCAGTTGTGCTTTTAAGGTGTTAACTTCACTCTTTGCCGAAGACAGCGCCGTGCCAGAGCTTACTAACTGCTCCCGCAGTTGATTGGCCTGACGCTGGTAATCGTTCTTGTGTTGCTCGGTATCGTTTAGCTGGAGAGCCAGTGTTTCTTTTTCCGATTCCAGCGCAGTGTATTTGTCTCGTTGACTGGCCAGAGCCCGGTTTTTTTGTTCCAGATCGTATTTCGAGGCGAGCAGGGTTGGGGTGATCACTGCGTCTTTCGCCAATTGTGTGTCTAGCTGAGATTGCAGGGTTGTGATAGCTTGTTCTGATGAAGCGATTTCTTGGTTCGCCGTAGTAAGGCGTTGCTGTAACTGCCCAAATTCGCGCTGATATTCTGCCATGCGCAGTTCGTTGGTCTCCAACTGTGTAGCCAGGGCGCTGCGTTCGGATTCCATACGCGCCAGTTTTACCTGCTCTTGTGTGAGCCCCTGGTTCTTGGCATCCAGTTCTTTTTGTAAGCTCAGTAGTTCTGGTGTTAGATTCTGCTCCCTTGCCTGTTGCTGTGTTAACTTTTCGCGGGTGTCTGCCAACGATTGTTCAGATTTGGCGAGCTGAGTACGAGATTGATCCACCTCACGCTCCAAAACATCCATTTTTTTGAGGTATTGGTTTTTGCTTACTTCGTTGCCTGACAGTTGCTGCACAAGTAGCTGTTGGCTTTTCGATAGTTCGCGGTTTTGAGAATTCAATTGCGCGATTTGTTGTTCGAGGCTGACACGAAGCCCCTCCATTTCATCCACGGTGGACTGTAATGCTATGCCATCTTCTGTGCTGCGCCCGGGTGTCGTACTGGCAATGGACTGTGCAGCGACGGCCTGCTCCAGTTGCGCCTGAGTTACCAGCAGCTGCTTCTCTGCACTGCCAAGTACATTCGATTTACTCTTCAGATCATTGCTGACACGAGCTATTTCCTGACGCAGCTGTACACTGCGGCGCTGTTCCTTCGCCAACTCACGTTGCACCGAATCGTAATCCTGTTTTGGCACGTGGCTGGAACTTAACGAGGAGGCAAAGAGCAGGTTGTCAGAGGCAAGACCTGACGCGCTTCTATACAGATTCAGTGCGTGCTGTTTGTCTTGCTTAACCCCGAGGCCCTTTTCGTATAGGTGCCCAAGATTGATCTGCGCCCTGGCGTAACCAGACTTAACCGCCTGCGTGTACCAATGCGCCGCTACAGGGTAGTCAGAATCCAAACCCAGACCCTTTTCGTAAATCTCACCCACGTAGGTTTGAGCGGCTGGGTCTCCAGACTGCGCCAGTGGCAACCAGATGCGCAGTGCTGTGCTGTAGTCCGCCCGGTCGTAGGACACATACTCGCCGCCGCGAATTTCACAGTCGCTTTGGGCTGTTTTTATAGGTTTGCGCTGGCTTAGAAACGTGAAATTGCCGCCCAGTTTTCGAAGCTGACCGGGTAACAGGCAATCCACTACCAGAAAATCGTCTGGCGTACCGGCGGCCTGATTTTCGGGCGCGCTTACCGGTTTTTTATCCGGCGTGGCCTCACAACCGGACAAAAAGCTCGAAAGAAGCAATGTGACAATCAAAATAGCCGGTGTCTTGCGCCGACAGGGGTATTTTCTATTTGAGGCGGCGATCGATTTCATTCCTACTACTCCTTTCGCCAATCTTTGAGCAATCCAAGCAGAGTAGCCTATACATGGCGGGTCCACAATACGCGCTTTAGAGCGTTATGGGACGGCTCTGCCGGTGTATAATTCCCTCAAATTATACGGGCGGTATGCTCGTGAAAATTGGCACTTTGTTTCCAAAAGTGGTCTCACGGTTTAATGCATGTCTTAGTAATAGTAGTGCAGGGGGCGTGCCAGCATGGCCGATTAATGCGAAGTATTTAATAACCACTTGATATATAAGGGTAAATGAATCTGTTGGTGGGTCGGCTCGCGAGTGCGTCAGGTTTCGGGGGCTTCCTTGTGTTGGTTTTTTGCGAACAAATATCACATAGTGTTGGTAGTTTTCGTACTTTTCGATAGGTGTAAGCGCAATGGAAATTAATGTGTGCCTGGTTGGTGTCCACAGCGCGGGACAAAGGCGCCTTGTGCTGGCGAGCTTGTTTTTAGTATTAGCCGCATGCGCTGGTAACCCTTCGCAGAAAATTGTGCAACAGCAGGGTTTTATTTCCCAGGTGGTAGCGGGCGCCCCCTTTTTACACCAGGTGTATTCCAACGCTATGTCTGGTGATACCTTGCATGTGTATATCGAAGGCGATGGTAGACCGTGGCTTGGCAAACAACAGGTCTCTCCAGATCCAACCCCGATGAACCCGCTTATGCTGCGGCTGATGGCAAGTGATTCCGAGCCTTCAATATACCTGGGTAGGCCGTGTTATTTCAATCTCCCCGACCCCCAGTGCGCACCCCAATGGTGGACGCAAGGGCGCTATAGCGCTGAGGTGGTGACCAGCCTCTCCAGTGCTCTTGACTATGTGTCATCTGGCCATAAGCGCATTATTTTAATTGGTCACAGTGGTGGTGGCACCCTGGCTATGCTGCTGGCTGCCAGGCGCAGCGATGTGGTGGGGGTGATTACACTCGCAGGGAACCTGGATATTACAGCCTGGGCCAATTACCACGGCTACACGCCGCTGGCATTGTCATTAAACCCTGCAGACGAACCACCGCTGGGTGCAGCTGTGGCACAGCGGCATTACATTGGCGAAAAGGATTCGGTTATCACTGTAGAAATGCTGTCGCGTGTGATTGAGCGGCAACCCGCCGGTACAGATCTAAAGGTGATTAAAAATGCCGATCATGCCTGCTGCTGGGAGGAAACTTGGGTGGATCTTCTGGAACAGTTTGAACACAGTATTACAGATGAGCATAAAATTACCGGCCAAAACCCCCCGGGGAATTGACAGCTGTTTTACCAGCGAGCAATCTTTTTTTCGCGCGCTTGATGCATAAGCTTAAGAGAAGAGCGGGCGCCCGCTTCTTGCTTGCGCAGCAACTGTAATCTTTGTCCGGGTGTGCGAGCACCGCCCGATACGGCTCTCATTGCTTCTATATCCAGTTCAACACTATCAGTTAAATCTCGAATTGAAATTTTAGCCATGACTAGAAACCTCTTTTAACAGGGTGTAAACATATGCATCTATTGTAGCATCCGGGCGAGTTTTATAAACGCTTTTCTGGTTTGCATGTGGGGTCGCGAAGTCCAATATCTGAACTATACTTTTTTAAACATACAGTGCTTGGTTGCAGGTTTAGGGTCAGCAACAGAATGTTGGACGACCTCCTGTCAGGCGCTGCTTCGATTTATAGTCTATATAAACAATGGTTAACTGCATTTATCGTCGGTTAATAAGCAAATAGAATAAAACCCGCCTAATCGGAGACAGGGATGAATAAGATAAATAAAAGTGTCCAGATTTTTAGCACAATCACTCGCGGCACACTGTGTGCCCTGCCATTCATGTTGACCGCTGGAAGTGTCGTCGCGCAAATAGACGAGTTTCAGGCAATTATTGACAGCGATGCAACGGGGCCCAACGCCTCCGCCTCAGCCTCGGCCATTCTGGCAACTTGTGTTACCGGAGATAACGGCGCAAGTGAAGACAATGGCAACAATCGCTTTCAGTCAGATTGCAATACGCTGGTGGGTGGGTCTGTCGACGACCCTGTCGGATCAACCCAGGGTGTTAACAGTTTAGCTGCGGATCAGGTGTCTGCACAAAACTCAGTGTCGGTCCGGCGCAATGATGCCAATTTGTCGGTTGTTGCTCAGCGCCTGAGTTTGCTGCGTGTAACGAGCGGTTATTCTGCGTTTGGCTCAGATGAACTTATCGCTGCCAATTTGATGTTTGACGGTAAAACCGGCGGCGGTGCCAGCGCCGATGGCGGCGGTGGTCGTATGGGTGTGTTTCTTAATGGCCGGTACCTCGATGGAGATGAAGACGAAAATGAATTGCAGGACGGCTATGATTTCGACGGTTGGGGTTTGATAACGGGGTTGGACTACCGTTTTGGCGATAACTTTGTCGGCGGTATCGCGCTTAGCTATTCCGAGGGCGATGCCGATTACGATGACAATCGTGGCGACCTCGAGGTCGAATCATGGGGTGTGATGGGTTATGGCACCTATTTTATGGAAAGTGGGCTGTATTTTGAGGGTTCGTTGGGCTATAACAGCCTCGAATACGAAATGACGCGTAATATTTCCTATCAGATAGGCGACGCCATCGCCGTGCAGGAAATGACTTCTAGCCCGGATGGCGATTCGCTGTCTGTCAGCTTCGGAGGGGGCTACACCATCAGTAGTGGTTCCTGGTCCTTCACGCCAGCTCTGCGGGTCGATTATCTGGACAATCAAATTGACAGCTATCAGGAGCGTTCCACGGATATTGAAAACACCGGTGGGGCGATGGCACTGGCCTTAAGCTCCACAAGTTTTGAATCATTAACGTCAAACCTGGGCCTTGCTATCGCCAAGGCTATTAGTACCAACAGCGGTGTGGTTGTCCCTCAGATTAGCCTGGACTGGGTGCACGAGTTTGAAGACGATCCCACGATTATCAAAGCGCGTTTTGTTAACGACATCAATCGCACCCGTTTCGGTGTGGGCACCACAGCGCTCGATAGCGACTACTTTGATCTTGCGCTGGGCCTGTCAGCACAATTTCAGGGCGGTAAGTCTGGATTTATTGCCTATCGTACGCTACTTGACTACGACGGCTTGAGTTACAACTCGATTGAGGCAGGTTTTCGTATAGAGTTATAGTGATTTGGTGGATAAAAAAAGGAGGCATGAGCCTCCTTTTTTTTGCCGCGTCGACTACTCCGTATTAGCTCACCGTAGTATTGCCAATATCAGAAATAGACATTGTGTTGCCCTGGATCTGAGTCTGGTTTCGTTCATGCAAGGGGTACCGCCGCGACCGTGCCAACCTATGAAAAACAATGATAATTGCTTTTAAGCTGTTGTTGTTTAAGGAACATATAAAAAATGGAGGGGGAGCGGCACGAAACGATGTGGTTTTCTCAAGGGTCAAAAAGACAGACCTGAACCAACACGTTTGTGGAAGTGTTGGAATAGCGACAACAGTTGCGATTTGCCAAAATAGAGGGGAATCCTTCGAGTAACTAAAAGTTTATAAAAAACAATGCTTTACGACATTTTATATTGTTTTTTTGAAAGATGGCACACTCTGTGCATTACATGTTGGGATGACTCTTTTTATCTTAATGAAAGTTGGAGCACTAACATGAGTAACCAGATAGTAATACGAGACCTTGAATTCTTTCAGGATATGGACCGCAGCCACCAGGCGGGCGTATTGGGAAGAGGTGTCTCAGGCAGCTATCTATTCTCATCCGCGCCGGGCAGGTCTCAGGCTCCGGTATTCAATCAGTTTCTGACCATTGATACGTTTGAAGTCAACAATTACGAAACGACCAACTATATCGACAAGTTGATTCATCAAACGGTCAATCAGAACCAGCTGAACCTGGTCAACGTGCAGGCCGGTGATGGCGGGGTGAGCGTGGACCTAAACCAGGGGCAGGCTGGTGGTAACGCAACGGTTTAGGCACCAAAGAGTGCGCCAGCGCGGCTGTTACGGCCCCGCGGTGCTGGTTTTAGCTTTACCTCGAAAGTCTGCGGATCTAATACCATGCTTTTTCAGCAGGGTCTGCAAATGGGAGCGGTTCATTTCGATGCGCCGCGCCAACTCCGCAACCTTCCCAGATACTTCATGTAGTCCCGCCTCCAGAAAAGCTTTCTCGGCCTTGTCACTGGCCTCCTTCTTTAGCTGTGTTAAGGAGCCGCCCGCCACTTCCGGTGTCGTAGCGTCAGTTTTACTGGTTGTTACTGACTTTGGCCGCAGGTGATCCGGCAAATGTTGCAGGTCTGCAGTATCACCGGCCAAACAGGATAGGCGGTATACAATGTTTCGCAGCTCTCGAATGTTGCCCGGATAATCGTATTGCGCCAAAAAGCGCAGCAAGGCAGCGGACATTTTTATCGGCGGACGATCCAGCCTTTCTGCCGCTTCATCGCAAAAAAACTCATTCAGTAGCTGTATTTCATCTTGTCGCTCACGCAGGGGGGGCACGGTGACGTGAATCATACTGAGTCGATAGAATAAGTCTTCCCGGAAGGTTCCATCCTGACTCAATTTACGCAGGTCTTTATTGGTCGCTGCGACCACGCGCGCATCTACTTGCAGCAGTTCGTCAGAACCCACGCGTTGAATTTCGCTTGATTGCAGCACGCGCAGCAATTTTACCTGGCCTTCCAGTGGTAACTCCCCCAACTCGTCCAGAAATATAGTGCCACCATCAGCGCTTTCAAACTTACCTCTTCGGTCGCTTGTGGCGCCCGTGAAAGCACCTTTTTTGTGGCCGAACAGTTCTGACTCCAGAAGATTGGCCGGTATTGCACCGCAGTTGACCGAAATATAGGGGCCATCGGCGCGATTGCCATTGGCGTGAATGACCTTGGCCATCAACTCCTTGCCGGTACCACTCTCGCCATCAATCAGTACAGGAAGGTCCGTAGGTGCGGCTTTTTCCGCGACTTCCAGCGCTTCAAGCAGTTTCGGGTTTTCGCCAAACACACCCTCAAAAACAAAACTGCGCTCTATCAGCGCCTGGCGTCTTTCCGCCTCCGATGATTTCTTGCCTTTACGCTTGGTGGTGGATGCGGTGACAAACCTCTCGCGATGAGACAGTTGCATCACTTCATCGCGAAGGCCATTACACTGGTTTAGCAGCTTTTGGATCTCCGGACGTTCCAGCGTGGCTGCCCAACGCAGGGTCGAACGCAAGATCTCGACTTTTTCCAATACGCCCGCATAGGAAATCGCGGAAGATGATGTTTTGATATTGTGTAGTTTCATGTATCTCCACCCGACATCTGTTTCTGCACAAGCTGGTAATACATGCCTTGTCTTTCTACCAGTTCATCGTGCGTTCCCTGTTCAACAATTGACCCTTCATACAAAACGAGAATTTTATCAGCCTGCATAATCGTGCTAAGTCGATGGGCGATTACCACAGAGGTTCGCCCCTTCAGGATTACCTGCATGTTCTGCAAAATATTGCTTTCAGATTGTGTGTCCAATGCTGAAGTGGCCTCGTCGAAGATTAAAAAGCGCGGGTCGTGATATAGCGCACGAGCAATACAGACACGCTGCACCTGGCCGCCCGATAACCCCGTGCCTCGTTCGCCAACGATTTGTTCGTAGCCCAGGGGCATGCTGTTGATGAAGTCGTGGGCGTCAGCCATTTGTGCAACCTCCACAATTCGCCTGCGATCGGGGTTTTCCTGGCCGGCGGCAATGTTCTCCGCCAAGGTGCCGGAAAAAAGCAGGTTTGACTGCATGACATAGCCCACCTGCGCGCGGAAATATTCTCTATCGACAAGGTTTAAGTCGTAGCTATCCACAGATATTTTGCCCTCTGTGGGGGGGTAGAATCCCACCAGAAGCTTGGCCAAAGTGGTTTTTCCCGACCCACTGCGGCCCACTATGGCAACCATTTCGCCGGGTTTGATTTCAAAGCTCACGTTTTCCAGTACGTAGGCGGTCTCGTTACCGCCATAGCGGAAGTAAACATTTTCCAATTTAATGTTGCCCTGCAAATCGGGCAGCATGACCCGGGAGGACAGATCAGCCGGACTTTGTTCTGGCTCCATATCCAGTACGTCGCCGAGACGCTCCATAGCGACACCCGCTGCGTGTACCTGATTCCACAAACCCACCAGACCCATAAGTGGGCCTAACACGCTGCCCATCAAAGCATTAAACGCCATCAATTGACCGATGGTGAGTTCCCCGGACAAAACCAGGCTGGCACCCACCCAGAGAATGACAATAGTGGTGGCGGAGTTGAGAATTTGGCTGGCAAGACCGACGAAGATGCCAAACTTTTGGGCCCGGTATTGAACACCAAGTGCCTTGGCATATTTTCGTTCCCACTTCAGCCGCATGGCTCGTTCAATACCCATGCCCTTAATGGTTTCGACACCGCCGATCGTTTCCATCAACGTAGATTCCGCCTCGGTGGAGGCGGTGAAGGACTCCCTGGCAAAGTATTTAATGCGCGGCGTTACCGCCACGGTTAACACCATGATGGGAATGACGAAGGCAATCAATAACAGGGTGAGCTTTACGTTGTAAAAAAACAAAATGGTGAAATAGATAAACACCATGAGCAAATTTAGAACCGTGGTAATAGTCGACTCTGTTAAAAATGCTCTGATGGTTTGGTTTTCCTGAAAACGGGCGAAAATATCACCTGTTTTGCGTTTGGCGAAAAAGGACATCGGTAGTGACATGGCGTGTTTGAAGAAGTGCGACATCATCATGAAATCCATGTTGCGGATCATGAAGGTAGACAAAAACGCGCGCAAAACGGATGTCAGCTGAACAAATAAATTGGTAATCACCAAACCGACGATGAGTATATTCAGTAGCGGCACATTGTGATGGACAATGACCCTATCGAGAATGTTTTGAATGATTAGCGGCGGCACAACGCCCAATAGCTGAATAATGAAAGTCGCGAGAAACAAGTAGGCCAGAATTTTTTTGTAGGGTTTGAGATAGCCAACAAAGCGAACCCAGGGCGATCGCGTAGCGGCGAGTTGTATCATGTCGGAGCCGGGACTAAAAAGCAGGCAGGTGCCGCCCCAGCCGCGCTCAAACTCCTCAACCGTCATTTTCTTGAAACCGGTGGCCGGATCGGCCACCCATACGTGCGTTTTTGATACGCCGTAGACAATTATGTAGTGATAGCCTTCCCAGTGGGCAATGAAGGGCATTTCAAAACCCAGTAGGGAATCAAACGTACATTGCACACCCCTGGTGGTAAACCCCAGGGATTCACCGACCCGGGCCAGGCTCTCCATAGTGGCGCCCTGGAGCGTTACATTGGCCATTTCGCGTAACTTTCCCAGGGTGATGGGAATGCCGTAGTGTTTGCTAATCATGGCCAGGCAAGCGGCACCGCAGTCCATTTCTTCCGCCTGTTCAATCAGCGGGAACCGCTTGATGACCCGCTCGCCCATTTTGGCACTGGATTTAAGGTCGAGCAGCACAGGGCGACGCCGCCGTGCTGCCAGTTTTTTCTGCCGCTGCAGTTCACGTTCGGTGAACTGAATTCGCTCATCCAGGACTTCTTTCAGTTTTGCGTTTCGCTCGAGGATGAAGTATACGGTTTGTTCCGGGATAACCAGCAGCACGGAATCTTTGGTCGCTACAGCGGAGGCGGCCTGTTCCTGCCTCATCAGGCAGGCTCTTTCGCCAAATATTTCTCCCTGGCCCAGGGTCGCCAGGGGATACTCAGACCCTTCTTCCTGGCGCACAATTTTGACTTCCCCCCGGCGCACAACATAGAGCCTGCGGTCTTGTGAAGTGTCCTGTTCCAAAATGGTCTGGCCGGCACCTATGCGTTTGATACC
>JBALVT010000130.1:0-12134 GCA_036961345.1 Halioglobus sp. | reverse complement strand
CAACAATCCGAAGCAGCCAGGCTGCAAACCCTCGATGCCGTCCAGGCCCTCGATCATATAGCCCATCCACAGCGGCCGACTGCGGTCCAGGGGGAGGGCGTGTAACCGTCCAACCAGATTGCACAGTGCTTGCCAGTCGCCGGGAGGGGGCAATTGCACCCGCTGGAGATGAGACTCGAGTTGGAAAGCGGGGTCTTCAATCCAGTAGGGCTGATCCATGCCCAGCGGCACTTCCACGAGTCGTTGGTGGAAGATCCTGGCCAGGTGCATCCGCGCCTCAAAGTGTTGCCACAGTTGCTCGTAAGTTAGCTCGCCATTGGGTGCCGTGGCGGGGTCGTAAATGGTACACCCGAGTATGTGCTGAGGCAGTCCTGGGGATTCGGCGTGCACAAATAACCCGTCTTGGCCGCTTAGCTGTATCATCTAATTAACTCCTGTGGAGTTTCATTGGGCGTTGGGGGTCGGTATAAGACCACAGGGAGGCGATTCAGGGTATTGTACGGAGCATGAAAGTAGCCCATATAAATTATGAGCGGGGTGACATCACTCGCTTCTCTAAGGCGGGTTTCTTGACTTAGGGCGGGTTTTCTCCTGTAATACTTTTTGTGCATTGTGAGATGCAATGCGGGTAAAAAAAGGAATTTGAATGAACGCTGTGAAATCAAAGTCCGCGCCGAATGACCGGGAAGAGACAGCGTCACCGATAAAGACGCCCACCACAACTGGATTCCACGTGGTGGGCATGGGTTCATCGGCCGGTGGGCTGGAGACGCTCGAAGAGTTTTTCAAGCACCTGCCCGCCGATACTGGCATGGCCTTTGTGGTGGTAAGCCACCAGCATCCCGGTCATGTCAGTCTGCTGCCCGAATTGCTGAATAAATATGCATCGATTCCGGTGGCCGAAGCGGTCGATGGCGTACTGCTGAAGCCCAACCAGGTCTATGTGAGTCCGCCGGGAGCTCATCTGGGCTTGATGAACCGTAAGCTGCAGTTGATGGACGGACCGCCGCGCGAAATGCCCCCGCTGCCGATCGATTTTTTCTTCCGTTCGCTGGCCGCCGATCAGAAAGAGCGGGCTATTTGCATTGTGCTTTCCGGAACCGGATCCGACGGTACGCTCGGTCTGAAGGCGGTCAAGGAGAAAGCGGGTATGGCGATGGTGCAGGACGTGCAGTCGGCCCGCTTTGCCGGAATGCCGTCGAGCGCGATTGCCACTTCGCAGGCGGATTATGTCCTGCCGCCTGCCGATATGCCCGCGCAGCTGGTGGCCTATGCCAAGGGCATGAACCGGAACCGGCCGGTATTTGAAAAGCTCGAGCCGGATCAGGAAATGGTCGAGCCGTTGCAGAAAATATTCATGCTGCTGCGCACGCGAACCGGGCACGATTTTTCGGAGTACAAGAAAAACTCCATCCTGCGGCGCATTGAACGGCGGATGGTCGTGCACAATGCGGATACTCCAGCACTGTATGTTCGTTTGCTACAGGAATACCCGCATGAGATTGATATCCTATTTAAAGAGCTGTTGATTGGCGTAACAAGCTTTTTCCGCGATGCTGAAGCTTTTGCCTTGCTGCGGGAAGCAGTGCTGCCCGAACTGTTGGAAAAACTTTCGACTCCCTATACCTTCCGCGTCTGGATTCCGGGCTGCGGCAGCGGGGAAGAAGCCTATACCATGGCGATCGTGCTGCACGAATGCGTTCAGCAGCTCGGAAAACCCTTCGATGTGCAGATATTTGCGACCGATCTCAATACCACCTCAATTGAATACGCCCGTGCAGGCATTTATCCAGAGGGCATTGCTGCCGACGTGCCAGCCGATCTGCTGAAACGCCATTTTGTTCTTGAAGAAGGCTTTTACCGCGTGCGCCGGGAAATTCGTGAGCGCATCGTGTTTGCCCAGCAAAATGTCATCAAGGATCCACCCTTTACCAAGCTCGACCTGCTGTGTTGTCGAAACTTGCTGATTTACCTCAATGCCAAATTGCAAAAACGGCTGGTGCCCATTTTCCACTATGCCCTGAATCCAGGCGGCATAATGGTGCTCGGGCCGTCGGAAACCATCGGAACGCAAACCGACCTCTTTTTCTCGATAGAGCGGAAATGGAAGGTATTCGGTCGGCTGGACGTACCGGCGGCCTCTACGCTGCCGGACATGCCGGCCCAAGCCGCGAGGCACGATCCGCAAATGCCGATGGCTGTGCCGGAAGTCGCACCGAAGGTTGGGCTTCCGGCAGCCGTGCAGCTTCAGGAAGTGCTGCTCAAGCGTTTTGCACCGCCTTCGCTGGTGGTGAACACCCGGGGGGACATCATCTTTATCCACGGCCGGACAGGCGATTATCTGGAGCCGTGCTCCGGA
Organism: Halioglobus sp.; assembly: GCA_036961345.1. GTDB lineage: Bacteria > Pseudomonadota > Gammaproteobacteria > Pseudomonadales > Halieaceae > JBALVT01. The sequence continues at coordinate 9,775 of JBALVT010000130.1, read as the reverse complement.
CAGCCCCGCATGAACATCCATGATATGACCCGCGACGATCTCGCCCTTGCCCTCGACTCCGCCATGCGGGAGGCCGTCACGCGGGAGCAGGAGGTGGTGCGCGAGCGGGTGCGGTTCGGGACCGGCAACCACTCTGAGTACATCAACGTTTCGGTTATTGCCATCGCCGAACCTGAAGCAATGCGTGGCCTGCTGCTGATCAGTTTCAATCCTATCCCACCGCCGCAGGAAAGACCGGCAAAGGCGCGGCGCAAAGGCAGCAGCGGCTCCGTGGATGCCGACACCGAACGCATGCAATATCTCGAACGTGAGGTGCGCCATACCCGCGAATCTCTGCAGCGCACCGTCGAGGAGCTCGAGACCGCCAATGAAGAACTGCGGTCCGCCAACGAAGAACTACAGTCCGCCAACGAAGAATTGCAGAGCACCAACGAAGAGCTGGAAACCTCGAAGGAAGAACTGCAGTCGCTCAATGAAGAGCTGAGCACGGTCAACGCGGAATTGGAGTGCAAGTTGGACGAGTTGGCGCACGCCAACGACGACATGCAGAACCTGCTCAACAGCACCAATATTGCCACCATTTTTCTCGACAACAACCTGCATATTAAACGCTACACTGAGCAGGCCAAGGTGCTCGTTCATCTGATCCCCGCTGACATAGGTCGGCCGATCGCAGATCTAGTCACCAGCCTGAAATACGATTCGCTTGGGAAGGATGCACAGAAGGTTTTAAAGACACTGGTCTTCCGTGAGCGGGAAGTGTGTTCCAAAAGCGGGATATGGTATTTGATGCGTATCATGCCCTACCGCACAGCCGAGAATCTGATTGATGGTCTGACGGTCACCTTTGTCGAAATCACCTCTACCGAGCAGGAGCAGCTGGCATCGAACGAAGTGATCCTGTATCTGCAGAGCATCTTCGATACCATCCATGAGCCCACTTTGCTGATGAATAGCGATTTGCGGGTGGTCGTGGCCAATAAAGTCTTCTACGATACGTTCAGGGTCAGCGCGGAAAAGACCGAGGGTGAGTTGATCTATGAAGTCGGCACCGGCCAGTGGAGCGTCAAAGAGTTGCGCCGTCTGCTCGAAGAGATCATTCCAGAGAGGGCAGTTATGGAGGATTTTTTAATAGAGATAAGTGTTCCAAGTATTGGAAAGCTTTCATTTTTGTTGAATGCGCGGCAGCTCGACCGTTCTTTTGGGCTGCCCGGAATGGTGCTGCTGTCCATGAAAGAGGAGATCGAGAAGCGCCCAGAGAGGTCCGATGGCTGAAAATCTGAGGAAAAAAGCCGAGCATCTACTTAACCAGGATCCCATGGAAACCCCGGTGCTTTCAACCGTGGAGGTGCAGAAGATTTTACACGAACTTAACGTTCACCAGATCGAACTCCAGATGCAGACCGATGAACTGCGTCAGGCTCAGCAAGAATTATGTGTCACCCGCGATACCTATGTGGAGCTCTACGATTTTGCACCGGTCGGCTATCTGACCCTCGATCCGGAAGGCCGGATTATCGAAGCCAATTTTACGGTGGCTACCCTGCTGGGACTCGAACGAGGGAAGCTGCTGGTGGGGCGCACGTTTTCCAGTTTTGTACATCGGGATTCCCTGAACACCTGGCATACCCATCGTCGGCACATGGCCGAGAATTCCGAGAGACATGGCATTGATCTGGCCCTCGAGCGGCCGGACAAAACGGGGTTAACGGTCCGCGTCGAATGCACGCCGCGCCCGTCAAGCGGGCAGTATCTGATGGCGTTGACGGATATTAGCCAGCGAGTGCATGCCGAAGAAGCGCTCAAAAAAAGCGAGAAGGATCTCTCCTTGTTCAATCTGCAGCTGGAACAGCTTGTCGATGAACGTTCCGTTGCGCTGTCGGAAAGCGAAGAAAAGTACCGGTTGCTTTTTGAGTCGGAACGCGATGCCATCATGATTGTTGATGGTGATACGCAGCGGTTTGTCGATGTGAACCGGGCTGCCGCGGATGTATATGGCTATTCGCGCGAGGAGTTTCTGGAGCTTACGCACGGTGAACTTGCGGCCGACCCGGATGGCTCGGATGTTGTGATCAGGCAGACGCTGGCCGGTTCCCAGCCGTCAGCGATTATAAGCCGCCACCGCAAAAAAGATGGAACCATTTTTCCCGTTGAGATTACACGCTCGTCCTTTTCCATCCAGGGACGTCGCCTGGTTTGCCGGGTTGTTCGGGACATAACGGAGCGGGTCCGTTGGGAAGCCGAGCTTGAACACAACCAGGATGAGTTAAGAAAGCTGGCGTCCGAACTCTCCCTTGCGGAACAGCGCGAGCGCGAGCGGATTGGGCGGGAATTGCATGACGGGGTGAGCCAGCTCTTGAGCTCTTCCATCCTCCGGTTGACCGTACTCAAAGACATAGGGTTGCCGAAGGCTGCGACTGAATCGATCAATATGGTTTGCGGAATCGTTGAGCAAACCTTGAATCAAACCCGCTCGCTTACCTTCGAGTTGAGCTGCCCCATGCTCAACGAGCTCGGGCTGGCAGCCGCTCTGGACGAGCTGTGTTCAAGCATGAGCCATGAATACTCCATCCGTTTCGAATTCAAGGGCCGCATGGAGCTGTTGCCTATACCGATGGATCGTAAAATTGCGCTCTACCGTTCGACGCGCGAGTTGCTGATCAATGTCATGAAGCATTCCGAGGCCAAATGGGCCTGCGTGCATATTGAACGGATGGATGACTGCGTGCGCATCAGTGTAGAGGACGATGGCAGAGGATTCAATGCCGAGATGGCGGGCAAGGGATTTTCGCCGACCGGCGGTTTCGGGCTCTTCAATATCGGTGAAACTCTCCGGCATGCCGGTGGAAACCTGCAGATTGAATCGATTCCGGGCGATGGGACCGAGGTGGTACTTAGCGTGCCACTGGAGGCGCCTCATGCGTAGGAAAACCAGAATCCTGCTGGCGGAAGACCATGAGGTTATGCGGGCCGCCTTGCGCAGCCTGCTCGACGCCCGCGAGGATTTGATGGTGGTAGGGGAGGCGGGCAACGGCCGCGAAATGATGGGTTTGATCGAGAAATCCGCACCCGACGTGGTGGTGATGGACATCAATATGCCCGAGCTGAACGGCATTGAGGCCACGCGGCAGCTCCATTCCCGCTTTCCACACATCAAGGTGCTGGGATTGTCCGTTCACGTGAAAGGCCGCATGGTTGCCGAAATGATCAATGCCGGCGCGCGGGGCTATGTGCCCAAGAATAGCGCAGCCAGCGAATTGCTCGAAGCCATTCACACCATTATGAGGGGGAAGATGTATCTCAGCCCGGACGTGCTTGGTGATTTTGTAGAATCCCAAAACCGCGCTGCTTCCGGCAAGACCGCATTAGCGAAATTCACCGAACGGGAACGGCAGGTGCTTCAGCTTCTGGCCGAGGGTTATGCCTCGAAGGAAGTGGCCGCCAAACTCAGCCTCGGCGTTCCCACCATTCATTCCCACCGTCAGCATATCATGCAGAAGCTCAACGCCCGCGGCATTGCCGACCTGGTGCGCTACGCCATCCGCGAAGGCATTATTTCCTCCGACACCTAGTGCCCGTAGTGGGCCGCCCGCGTACTCATACTTTTTATGTATCGATATCATACGGCCTACGATTGTCCGCCCGCAGCTTACGGGCTTATATATCTTTTGTGAAAATGAGAGTTTTTCTGTCTTTTTAAAAACGAAGCCTGATTGAGGGGATAGTTCCGATGCGCAAAACGGATGTCAGGGCAGTGGCTCAATGAAGGCGTTGCGCGGCATCGCGGTATCGCCGGGTTATGCCAATGGCAATGTGGTTGTCTATCGTTCGCCCATGCTTGATGCCGTCGAGCGGCGGACCATTTCCACCGATGAAGTGGAGGGCGAATTCAAGCGGCTTTGCGCGGCGCTGGATCGGGCCATCGAAGAGGTCTCCGTCGTCCGTCAGCAGGTTGCGGCCGATGTGGGAGAAAGTGAGGCTTCCATCTTTGATGCGCATGCGGCGATGCTTTCCGATCCGGTTCTTAAGGACCATGTCCATGTAGGGATGCGCGAGAATCTGGTCTGCGCCGAAGTCGCGCTTGCCGACGAGATGCAGGCCTTTGCCAAAGGGCTGGCCAGCTCCGGAAACGACTATATGTCCGAGCTGGCCATGGATGCCCGCGATGTCGGCAACCGTCTGTTGCGCCATTTGAGCCTGGACGAGGGGAAAAGTCCCCTGGCCGAACTGCCGCCGCACAGCGTGATTTTTGCCCGCGATCTAATGCCCTCCGAAACCGTCGGTATGGACCGGAAAAACGTGACGGGCATTGCCACCGAAAGCGGCGGACCCACCTCGCATGCTGCGATACTGGCGCGGTCGCTAGCCATACCGGCTGTAACGGGATTGAACGGTTTGCTTGACTCGGCGGCCTCAGTCTCGATCTGCCTGCTGGATGGTGCCAGGGGGTCGCTAGTGCTCGATCCATCGGATTTGCAGCGCCGGCGATTTGTCGGGCGCCGGCGGAAGTTCGAGCTATCCCAAAGTCTGATGCGTCTGATGGAGAGAGAGGTTTGCCAGCTCAGGAACGGCACGTGCGTCAAATTACTCGCCAATATCAACCAGGGCAGCGATGTGGATTTGGTGGGCGAGCACAACCTGGACGGCATCGGGCTCTACCGCACGGAATTGATGTATTTGTCTGCGCACTCGGCACCCAGCCACCCGATCCAGTCCCGGCACTACAACCGGGCGGCCGCTGCATGCGGTGACAATCCGGTTACCATCCGGACGTTCGACTTTGCCGTAGAAAAACACCCTCTCTTTTTATCCGTCGATCCGTCGTCCTCGCTGGAGCTACGCGGTTTGCGTTTTGCCCTGCGCCAGTCGCGCCTGTTTAAGAGCCAGCTGCGGGCCATTGTTCGAAGCGCGAAAAAATTCCCGAATTTACGGATACTTTTCCCGATGGTTACGGGGTGGTGGGAACTGAAGGAGGCTCTGGATCTGGTGAAGGTGGTTTCCGAGGAGGAGCAACTGGAGCATAAAATGCCGATTGGGGCCATGATTGAAACGCCTGCCGCCATTTTCGCGCTGCCGGAGATCATCGAGCAAGTCGACTTTATCTCCATCGGGTGCAATGATCTGGCTCAATATACCCTGGCCATGGATCGTAGCTCCCCCGGCCAGACGATAAGCGAATGCTCGCTGCACCCCTCGTTACTGCGTGCTATTCGGCAGATTGTTGAAACAGCCGACCGGGAAAACTGCCCGGTTGGTATCTGTGGCGAGGCGGCGTCGGATCCGATCATGGCGGGAATCTTTGTGGGGCTGGGAATTCGCGAACTTTCCGTGAGCCCTGCCCGGGCACCGGTGGTGCGCTATACCCTGCGGCACCTGACCCTCGCAGAGGCCAAGCGCGCGGCCGATTGCGCAATCCATGCCGACCCATCCGCGGCCATGGGCGAGCTACAGACCATTTTTCCCCCTGAACTGAGGTCGATTCTAGCCATGGGGTCGAGAGTATGAGCGCTCTCTCTCATAATTTCTATGAGACACTTTCATATCCCTTACACTATCCCGAGCCGCTTTCCTGTGGCTCTATGGTCGCATGAAAAAGATAAACCTAATCCTGTCTCAGGCTGAATGAGTTTAAAGGCATAGTCAGCCATGAGCAGTTAGACGACGGGGCGTTTTTCTGAAGTGCAGTACCCACAACCCACGCGACGGTGGGTTGAGAGAGTACTGGTCCCAGAAGCTCCGAAAACAGTTTTGCGGCGGTGCGCAAGGATGATGATCACGATATCGAGCGCCTGGCCCGGATGCCAACCGCAATCTTACAAGCACAAACGACCCAATATGTCGGGGCATCGGTAAGCGCCCAGCCCTACATTAGTCGACAGTCTGGATCCGTGCACCAGTGCCCTTGACGTACTTTACGTTTGTTAATCCCTGCTCTTTTGACATCTGATTGATCATCTCTTCGATCCAGCCTGCATCCATAATATTGACGAAGTTTCCGTCCTGATCGAAGTTTACGTTGCTACCAATAACCATGGTGGTAAATTCGGTGCCTTGTTCGGTATGAAATGTGTGAATGGAGCCGCCCGGCTCATACAGGTAACAGCCCGCGGTTTGGGGCTCATTCGCATGCTCCAGGTAGTTCCAGCTTCCTGCGGTAGTCCAGACGTGAACCTGGCCCGTATGGAAGTGAGTTGGCAAAGTAATTCCGGCGTCCATGGTCACACGCACTACCCATATGCCTTGCTGGGTATCAAGAAATAGTGGTTGTACATGTACGCCTGGCACCAGAGCGTCGCGCACGATTGGCGCATCTGTGGTGTTTACATACAGTAGGGAGTCTTGTGCAGTGATAATTTCGGGAATCATATAAATTCTCCTTGGTTTGACTATGTGCGAATATCAAGCCCACTGTGTGTCATTGTTCTGCTCATCACACGGTGGCTGATGATTGAATATAGGTTACAACTCAAGATATTTTTAGACTTTATATTTGACGACACAAAATTTAGAATTCACGACATGTTATTGAAGAATGTCCATTAGCGCGTCGACACTTCACTCGACTTAACGCGCGGGGTTTATCCAAGGTCACGGCTACTCGAGAAATGGACTGTTTCTGGCCGGCACTGAATGAGTATCCATCGTTTACCAGACCCGCAACTTCCCCTCAATTTCCCGTATACTCGCTCGCTGCGTATTTTAAATCATCGGCGCATAAATCAATGGAGCGAATAAATGTCGGCAGCAGTAACAGGACAGTGTGATCCAATATTTTCCGAACTAAAATCTGAATTCGAACGTAACTTTTCAGACAGGGGAGAGTCGGGTGCCTCGGTTTGCCTTAGTGTTAATGGCGAGACAATGGTCGATTTGTGGGGCGGCGTTGCCGACCCGGAAGCAGGCACCCCCTGGGAGCGAGATACGGTGTCCATCGTGTTTTCCTGTACCAAGGCGGCCACGGCCCTTTGCGCGCATATTTTGATTGATAGGGGGGAGCTCGACTTAAATGCGCTGGTCACAGATTACTGGCCTGAGTTTGGCAAACACGGTAAGGAGCACACGACAGTGGCGATGATGCTGAATCACGAAAGTGCGCTGCCTGCATTTCGTGAGCCGATAAAGCCTGGCGGTTTCCGTGATTGGGATTACATGATTTCGCGCCTTGAAGATGAGGAGCCCTTTTGGGAACCCGGCACCCGCAATGGCTATCATATGGTCAGCTTCGGCTGGACTGTTGGCGAGCTTGTGCGCAGAGTCTCTGGCAAATCACTGGGTACTTTTTTTGCCGATGAGGTGGCTGGCCCCACAGGGGGTGATTTCTGGATTGGTATTCCGGAAAATTTTGATCGTAACATCGCGCCCATGATCGCCTATTCTCCCCAACCGGATGATCTTTTTTCAGATTTCGCCACGAAGCTGGTCACCGATCCTGCGTCTCTTCAGGCTCTGTCGTTTCTGAATAATGGTGGTTGGGAGCAGGATGACCCGCAGTCGTATCGCGCTGAGATTGGCGGAGCTGGAGGTATTTCCAATGCCCGCGGTCAGGTCGCTATGTATACACCCTTGGCCATCAACGACGGCAGCCTTGTGTCGTCTGATCGTTTGCGGCATATGAGTATGGTCACCACCGCAACACGCCGCGATGCTACGCTTCTGGTACCAACGCGTTTTGGTCCGGGCTTTATGAAGTCCATGGATAATCGCCACCTGGCTTCTGTGGAAAACCGCCAGTCAGTTATTATGGGTGATCAAGCTTTCGGCCATGTCGGCGCCGGCGGATCGATTGGTTTTGCAGACCCCGAATGTGGGCTTGCTTTCAGCTATACCATGACGCAAATGGGCAATGGCTTGTTTCTCAATGAACGCGGGCAGAGTTTGGTAGATGCTGCCTACCTCGCTTTGGGTTATAAAAATAGCAACCCTGGTGCATGGGTGAAATAGTGGGTTCCCAAAAGAGAAATGACTATGAATGAAAACGTAATTGTAAGCTGTGCGGTGACGGGTTCAGGCGATACAGTTGATAAACATCCGAATATTCCGGTAACGCCAAAACAAATAGCCGACAGCGCGATTGAAGCGGCCAATGCCGGTGCCGCGGTGGCCCACATTCATGTGCGCGAGCCCGATACCGGCAAGTTTAGCCGCAACCCGGATTATTATCGTGAAGTGGTTGAACTGCTTCGGGCCAGTGACTGTGATGTGATTATCAATTTGACCGCCGGTATGGGCGGGGATCTTGTACTCGACCCCGAAAACCCTGCGGTGGCAATAGAAGGTACCGATATGGCTTCAGCGGCCGAGCGGCTGGTGCATGTCGAGCAGTTGTTACCAGAAATGTGCACGCTTGATTGCGGTAGTCTTAACTTCGGCGATTCAATATATGTGAGCACGCCAGCGATGTTGCGTCAGATGGCAGCCCGGGTGAAGGAGTTAGGCATAAAACCCGAGCTGGAGATTTTTGACACAGGCAACCTGGTTTTCGCTTTGCAAATGATCAAAGAAGGCCTGCTGGACGATCAGCCTCTGTTCCAATTGTGTCTCGGTATTCCCTGGGGCGCGCCGGCGGACACCGCTACCATGAAGCTTATGGTGGATATGTTGCCTGTCAATGCCAATTGGGCGGGTTTTGGTATTTCAAGAATGCAGATGCCGATGGTGGCTCAAGCGATGCTATTGGGTGGCAATGTGCGTGTTGGTCTGGAAGACAATTTGTTTTTGGGCAAAGGGGTTTTTGCGAGCAATGGGGAGCTGGTGGAGCGCGCGGTGAATATTGTTGAATCGCTTGGGGCTGCGGTGGCAACACCGGCGCAGGCGCGGGAAATACTCGGTTTAAGGGGTACCCAATAGTGGCGGAGGCGGTACCGGGGCAAAGGCCGGAACCTGGCGATGTCACTGCAGTGGGGATACTGGGCACAGGGGTCATTGGCGGCAGTTGGGCCTGCCACTTCTTGCGCTATGGGCTTGAAGTGGTTGCATATGATCTGGCGCCCGGAGCGAAAAACAGATTGCGTGACCGAGTGGCCCAAGTGTGGCCGCAGTTGGAAGAATTGGGTCTGAAAGACGGCGCCAGTCAGGACAAACTGCGTTTTGTGGAGAGTTTACAGGCGCTGGGTGAAGCCGTGCCGATTATTCAGGAAAGTACCCCTGAAGATTTGGGTGCCAAGCAAAAATTGTTCTATGAAATTGATCAGGCCATTCCTCCCCATGTGATTATCTCCTCAAGCACGTCGGGCTTTCCCATGACAGAGATTCAGCTGTTGTGTGCCAATGCTGAGCGCACGGTAGTTTGCCATCCATTTACACCGCCACATATAGTGCCGTTTTGCGAGGTAGTAGGGGGTGAAAAAACGGCCGCTGAAGTGGTGGATTGGACCGCTGATTTTTTTCAACACTTTGGCAAAGAAGTGGCAAAAATGGATCGGGAGCTTTACGGCTTCATCGGCAACCGCTTGCAAGACGCAATCTGGCGTGAGGCATTGCATATGGTTGCCAACAATGAGTGTTCGGTAGCCGACATCGACAAGTCGATAGCGTATGGCCCCGGTCTGCGTTGGGCAATTTTTGGTCCCTGCATGAATATGGCGATGTGCGGTGGAGATGGCGGAATGGCGCGTATGTTGGATCATTTTGGCCCGTCTCTTAAAGAACCCTGGACTCGGTTGGAGGCGCCCGAATTAACAGACCAGTTGTATAGCGATATGGTGGACGGCACCGATGAAATGCTGGCCGGTCGTACCATGGTGGAAGTCATGCGCGAGCGCGACGAACTGCTCAT
>JBALVT010000012.1:0-49240 GCA_036961345.1 Halioglobus sp. | reverse complement strand
CTGTCTGAGCAATTCTGACCAATATTACCTGGCTCGCAACCTGCTCCGTATTTTCCAGAGAGACTACCACGAAGTGGCTCAACTCCACGTCGAGTGCGGCTGGGTGCCGCCACACACCCGGGTGCAGGATTTCGAATCGGCCATGCGAGCAGTGTGTGAACCTGTATTCGAACGTCCGATTAGCGAAATTTCATTCGGACAACTATTAATCTATTTGTTTCAAACCGCGCGGCGCTTTGACATGGAAGTACAGCCTTCTTTGGTATTGTTACAAAAAACACTGCTGAATATCGAAGGATTGGGTCGGCAGCTGTACCCCGAGTTAAATCTGTGGGATACCGCACAGCCGTTTTTGGAACGCTGGGTGCAAGAGCGCTATTCACCCCAGAGCATGTTAAAGCGCCTGCAGCGTCATGCGCCGTCCTGGTTGGAGCAGTTGCCGCAACTGCCCGATGCTGTCTTTGAGAGCCTGCAACATTCTAAAGCACTCGATTCCCAGACCAGACAGCAGCAGCATCACCAGGAGCAGCTAAAAGTCCGGCAACGGACCCAAAAACGACGGCAAAAACGTCAAATTCTGGCCGGTTTTGTCCTAATACTGTCCGTCGTCTCCGCTATCCCGGGAGGCTGGCAGCAACTGGCCAATATTCCGCTGGTGACCTGGATCCTGGCTGGATTGGGGCTTGCACTCCTGATGCCCGGAAGCGACAGCAGCTAATGTGAATATCCCTACCCTGTGCCATAATGCGCATCCACAGGGACAAAAAAATGACAGATCAGATCGCCTTTTCAAAACAGTTAAAATGGAATGAGCAAGGGCTCGTTCCAGCCATCGCACAGGATTGGCAAACCGGTGAAGTATTGATGCTTGCCTGGATGAATACCCAGGCCCTCGAACTCACTGCCAAGGAGGGTCGCGCTATCTATTGGTCCCGCTCTCGCAACGCGCTGTGGCGCAAAGGCGAGGAGTCTGGACACGTTCAGCATCTTAAGGAACTGCGTATCGACTGTGACGCCGATACTGTTTTGATGAAAGTAGAACAGGTCGGAGGCATAGCCTGCCACACCGGCCGACGAAATTGTTTTTACCGTAAGCTGGAAGGCAATCAATGGCAGGCAACAGAGCCTGTTATCAAATCGCCGGAAGATATATATCGGAAAAATCCATGAGCGAAATTTTGGGCCAATTGACAGAAATCCTGGAACAGCGAAAAAATGCCGATCCTGAGAAGTCTTATGTGGCGAACCTGCATCAAAAAGGCCTGAACAAGATTCTGGAGAAAGTCGGTGAAGAAGCGACGGAAGTTATCCTCGCTGCCAAAGACGCCGAGAATAGTCGCAACAATAGCGAACTCATTGCCGAAACAGCAGACCTCTGGTTTCACTGTATGGTAATGCTATCTCATCTTGATGCTGATGCAGATCAGGTGATAGAAATATTGCGGCAACGCTTTGATATTTCCGGGTTAGCAGAGAAAGCGGCTCGTCAGCAAAAGACAAAATAGAAAAATTTAACAGGAGAAAATTATGGGTATCGGTGGAATCAGTGTCTGGCAACTACTTATTATTCTTGCCATCGTCATCATGCTCTTTGGAACCAAACGATTGAGAAATATGGGCGGAGACCTTGGCAGTGCAGTCAAGGGCTTTCGAAAAAGTATGAGCGATGACGATAGCAGTCAGCCAGAGGCAAAAGAAAACAATGCCACTGAAGACGGTGATAAGGACAAGTAGCCCGGAATATGTTTGATATCGGTTTTGCTGAACTCATCATCATTGGCGTTGTGGGCTTAGTCGTAATAGGCCCGGAGCGGCTGCCCAGTGCCATTCGCACAGGTAGTATGTGGCTCAGAAAAATAAGGCGAGGCTTCAGCGATATAAAACGCGAGGTCGAACAAGAGCTGCACAACGATTCAGTATTGCAAGAATTACGACAGGCTGGGAATGAACTGAAAAATGAGGCCAATACTATCGGCGGCGAACTGAAAAATGTTGCCGAACCTCTCAATGAACCAGCTATCGGCACCGAGAGTTCAATCGAGCCTCAACGCCAGGACAAACCCAGCAATGAGTGAAGAAGAAACCGGGGATCAGCCCCTACCGCTGGTCGCCCACCTTACCGAGCTGCGGGATAAACTGTTACGCGCCTTACTCGCCGTGCTAATCGTATTTATCGGGCTATTTTCATTTGCCAATGAGATCTACACATTTGTCTCGAAACCGCTAAGGGCTCTTCTACCCGAGGGAGCGACGATGATCGCTACCGAGGTTGCCTCTCCCTTTCTTACACCTTTTAAATTGACCATGGTAGCGGCGGTATTCCTGGCGATTCCCTATGTGCTCTATCAAATCTGGAGCTTTATAGCACCCGGTATGTACAAGCACGAAAAACGGCTGGCTATACCTCTGCTGGTTTCCAGCATATTGCTATTTTACGCCGGCGCAGCCTTTGCATATTTTGTTGTCTTCCCGCTGATTTTTGCATTTTTTACCAGTGTTGGCCCGGACGACATCACCATCATGACCGATATCAATAGCTACCTGGATTTTGTCCTGAAGCTTTTTTTCGCCTTTGGCATTGCGTTTGAAATTCCTATCGCCGCGGTACTCATGATCTGGTCGGGCATAACCACACCCGAGGATCTCGCAAAAAAACGGCCCTATATAATCGTGGGCTGCTTCGTATTCGGAATGCTATTAACGCCCCCCGATATTATTTCTCAGGCCCTGCTTGCCATACCCATGTGGCTTCTGTTTGAAGTGGGCGTGTTTTTCGGGCGCTTCATTCAACGCCCTGGCAACCAACAAAGCAACACTTAGAAAGGCAACCCCATGACCCACCGACTCTCCTTTATTCGGCTACTTACGTTGATGTCTGCACTCGCGCTGCTGCTCAATTGGGTAAATCCCGTTAGCGCACAAGAACAGCCCATCCAGGCCCCCGAAAAATCAATGCGCGAGGTTCTCGAAGCAGAAGAAGCTGCCAACCGATTGGTAGAAGAGCACGAGGAGTCGAACCCCAAATCAATTGACGCTGGCACAACACCACTGACGACTCTGTTGGGATTGCGTCAGGCAATGGGAGAACTTAACTATGCTAAAGCCGGTGGCTACCTGGACACGCGCTACCTGCCAGAGGACCTCGATGAATTCAACGACGAACAGCTTATTCGCGCCTTGTCCATGGTATGGAGCCAACAAAATGTCATCGATATTTCATCTATCAGTGACTCACCAGAAGGGAACCTCAAGGACGGCCTACCTAGCTATCGAGATCAGATTGGCAATGTAACCCTTAGCGACGGCGAAATCCCCATATACCTTCAGCGAGTACCCGACGGCCAAGGCGGCAAAGTCTGGAAGCTATCTAATGCCACGGTCGCCCAAATCCCAAAAATGTGGGACGAACTGGGCTACTCCGAAACAGCACTCGCGCTGGGCGATATTCTGCCTGAGTTCAGTTTCATGGGCATGAGTAACTGGCAGCTTGTTGCGATCGGCTTATTTTTTATCTTTGCCTGGCCTGTTGCAACGCTGATCTGCGTAATACTCATGCGCATCACTCTACTGATACCCAACGGTTTTCCCCTGGGAATCGAACGCTTTTACCGTGGGCCCATGCGTTTCTTCGTCTTTATTTTCCTGGCCAGATTTATGGTCGATCAGCTAGCGCTATCGATGACCGCGCGCATATTCATGGAGTCCAGCGGTGTCGACTATTTTGCATTTACCGTGCTTTTGCTGGGCGTTCTGTCACTGGTGCGAGATTACAACATTCGCAAGATGGAGCGAGCCGGCAACGCACAATATGTTGCACTGCTTAAACCAGTAACCACGATCACAAAGGGGCTGGTAATAACCGGTATAGCGCTGTTTTGGGCAGAATCAGCGGGATACAATATGTCTACCATTCTCGCAGGCCTGGGCGTAGGTAGTCTGGCTATTGCACTGGCGGCGCAGAAGACTCTGGAGAATGTGATCGGCGCTTTTACACTCTATACTGCCCGACCCGTAAACCCCGGCGACCTTTGCCGTTTTGGTACTGTCGTGGGAACGGTAGAGGAAATTGGTTTACGTTCAACGGTATTACGTACCCTCAACCGCACTCAGGTGAGTATCCCAAACTCGGTTTTTTCATCAGGCGAAGTGGAAAATTTCTCTGTACGGGACCGCATACGCTTTTTCCACAACCTTCGCCTCGAGCTGCCGAGTGCCAATCAACTGCGGCTCATTCTGGGGGAAACGCGCTCTCTTTTTTATGCGCACCCGGAGGTTCTGCCCGAAACGGTCAGTATACGCTTTGAAAAAATTGACGACGCAACCGCGATTATCAGAATCGATGCCGGTATCAAAACCAAGGTCTATCAGACGTACCTGGCGATAGCGGAAGATATAAACCTCAGGATAGTCGAAATCATTCACGACGCGGGTGCGATGTTCAGCGGCCCGGGTCAAAACATGCTGTTACGCGAAGCCCAACCAGAGGACGCCGCTCGCATCGCCGAGGCTGACCAGACAGTTGACACATTGAGAGCCGAAGACAAACTCCCTTTCCCCAATCTTTCAGAACAACAAATTGCCGACCTGCGCGGCACCCTCGACTATCCGCCCAAGGGATCAGCCGTTTGAGCAGTAACCACCGCCTCGGCACGCTGTGGCCCATACTGGGACTGCTCAAACAATACAAACTACGTTTGTTGGCCGCAAGTGTGGCCCTAATCTTTACCGCCGCTGCTACCCTGTCGATGGGCAAGGGTGTGCAGGTATTAATAGATCAGGGTTTTGCCGGCGACAAAGCCGACCTCCTCAACGCGATAATTCTGCTGGTGACCATCGCCGCCGCCATGGCGGTGGGTACATTTGTACGTTTTTATATGGTGTCCTGGCTGGGAGAGCGTATCAGCGCTGATCTCAGAGTCGCTGTCTTTAATAATATCGTTACGCTTCACCCGGGGTTTTTTGAAACCAATCGCAGCGGCGAAATAATGTCGCGGCTGACCACTGACACTACCTTGCTACAAACCATTATAGGTTCCTCGTTCAGTATGGCGCTGCGCAGTAGCCTGACACTGATCGGTGCACTGTTCATGATGTTCATCACCAATCTAAAACTCAGCCTGATCATTTGTGCCGGCGTCCCGTTGATTCTGCTCCCAATCCTGTTTTTTGGCCGCAAGGTCAGAAGTCTCTCCAACCAGAGCCAGGACAGTATCGCCAGCGTTGGCAGCTATGCCGGGGAGATTATCCAACACATAAAAATCGTACAAAGTTATACACGAGAGAGTTTCGAAAAAACGGCTTTCTCCACTGAGGTCGAAAGAGCTTTCGCCGTGGCGCGTAGTCGAATATGGCAACGTTCACTGCTAATATGCGGATCAATTCTTTTGCTGTTCGTGAGTATGTCCGGAATGCTTTGGCAGGGCGGGCAGGACGTTATCACCGGGGAAATGAGTGGTGGTGAACTGGGCGCTTTTGTTTTCTATGCCATTATGGTGGGTAGTGGTGTAGCAACCATTTCAGAGGTCTGGGGAGAGTTACTGCGGGCAGCCGGCGCCGCGGAACGCTTGTTGGATTTACTGGGAGCACGCAGCGCTATCTCAGATAACACAACATGCGAGACGCCGATACAAAACAAAACGCAGCCACATCAACCGGAACCGGAACCGGAACCGGCCCTTCAATTTAACAATGTCACCTTCCACTACCCTACCCGACCTGAAGAGGCCGCCCTCAAAAATCTTTCGCTGACTATCGAGGCAGGCAAGAGCCTGGCGCTTGTTGGCCCATCCGGAGCCGGGAAATCGACTGTCATTGAATTACTGCAACGTTTTTACGACCCACAGCAAGGCAGTATTACCCTGGGAGGGCATGACCTACGATCGCTGAGACTCGAAGACCTGCGAGGACAAATGGCTCTGGTTCCCCAGCAGCCGGCGCTTTTTACCGCGGATGTGCGCTACAACATTGCCTACGGAAAGCCCAACGCACCTGAAGAAGACATTGTCGCAGCCGCTCAAGCAGCTCATGCCCACGAATTTATTTCCAAACTACCCGGGGGCTACCAAAGCCACCTGGGTGAACAGGGCGTAAGACTCTCGGGTGGGCAGCGTCAACGAATTGCTCTGGCACGGGCAATACTCAACAATCCTAAAATTTTATTGCTCGACGAAGCGACCAGCGCACTGGATACCGAAAGTGAGTACCAGGTTCAACTGGCACTCGAAGAGTTAATGAAAAACCGAACCACGGTGGTTATCGCTCATCGTCTTTCCACCATACTGCACGCCGACAAAATAGCAGTGCTTAACGAGGGGCGAATTGTGGCAACGGGTACTCACGAAGCGCTACTGAAAAGCTCTGAACTGTACGCACGTCTGGCCAGTTTGCAATTTCGAGAGGAAAAGGCCGGCTAGTCACCAGCCACCAGGCGCACTCTATCTTTTCGCGCCTGATTTACCCGGGACAAATCATCATAAGCATCCCGCGAAATATCAGCGACATCACCCAACCAATTCAACGTCGTCCTGGTGTTATTGATCGCACAGCGCACGGGTGCGCTCAGCGGATTCTCGCGAACCATATCAACAGCGTCATCCACAGCTGAGCGGAGGTGGTCACCGGTGGCGTCCCGGGCGTTGTCATATGCCATAGAAAGCACTTCCAGCGACTCCATAAAGGCTTCGATACCCACCCATTCGATCATCGCGCCGCGCTCAACCCGCACTCGCAAATTGCGGCGCAACTTGCGAGCCATATTGCGGAATTCCCGGTCTATTCGGCCACCAAATACCGGGTCAGCCATCGGCCGGAGCTGATCATCAACCTCCAGTTCACGCCAGTCGGTGGCTGTAAGAACCGCTTCGATCTGTGGGAAAACCACCTTTTCTTCACTGTTCATATGGGCGTATAAACGATCTATGTAGGCCCGGCCGCTTTTGATCAATGTCTGCCCGTCTAGGTCTCCCTCACGCCAGTGTTCAATATCCACCAAAACAGCGCGGGATTGTTTGGCCATGACGTCGTGCTCACGTTGCAAGCTATCCACATTGTCCGCCGCTTCCGAATCAATCTCGGCTACCCTGCCATAGATCAAATCTTCACGCGGATGATGGAAACGGTCCGGCCAACGAACCAGATAATCCATAATCTCGTAGATCACATGGGTGTCGACCAATTGCCCTTGTTCAATGGCATCGAGCTGATCCTTGAACAGCTCCATCACACTCGCCATATGCTGATGTTCAGAACGCAGCGTCTCCATTAACGGGCGTTTTTTCGCTCCCTTGTTTGCCGTTTTGGGTTTTTTCTTATCCCATTTATCCTTGCTATAACCACTATCAACGGCTTTTTTGGTCGCCATTTCACGCCTCCACTTCGAATTTCCATCACAATATACGTTCAGTTTAGCTTGTCCAGAGCCCAGCCACATTGATCCTGCGCATGGATTAAACAAAAATGTTACAGGGTCGATTTTCTATACCAATAGCTGCAATCGAAGTACATCGATGTCTGCACGATGCTATGTGAGTAGTTACAAAAACGCCGGCGCGAAGGCCGGCGTCGATCTGGAATTATGCGAACTCAGGTAAACTCGCGCACCAGTGTACCAATAGATTCCTTGGCATCGCCGAATAACATCCGCGTGTTTTCCTTGTAGAACAAGGGATTCTCGATCCCGGCAAAACCAGAGGCCATGGAGCGCTTGAGCACGAATACGGTTCGGGCGTTATCCACGTTAATAATAGGCATACCGTATATGGGACTGGACTCGGACTCTCTTGCAGCCGGGTTTACCACGTCATTGGCACCAATCACGATAGCCACATCGACATTTTCCATACGCGGATTGATTTCATCCATCTCAAGCAGCTGCTCGTAGGGCACATCGGCCTCTGCCAGCAATACATTCATATGCCCCGGCATACGACCGGCCACCGGATGAATACCAAAATTAACCTCGGCACCATTTTTCTCCAGTAACTCGGTTAGCTCTTTAACCACGTGTTGGGCCTGGGCAACCGCCATACCGTAACCGGGGATAATTGCCACATTGGTCGCAGCTTCCAGTACGTAATATGCATCCTCTGCCGTGATAGGCTTGATTTCACCCTCTACCTCAGTAGTGTCGTCGCTGACGGAACCAAAGCCGCTAAACAGGACATTGCTCAGTGAACGGTTCATCGCCTTACACATAATTTGCGTCAGAATGATGCCCGAGGCACCTACCAAAGAACCCGCGACAATCAGGATATTGTTGTTGATCGCAAAACCTGCCGCACAGGCCGCCAAACCGGAGTAGGAATTCAGCAACGAAATGACAACCGGCATGTCAGCACCACCAATGGGGATAACGGCCATGACACCAAACACTAAAGACAGACCAATGACGAGGTACAGCCACTGAGGATTAGCTGGCTCGATACAGAACATCACAGCACTGCCTAAAATACCCAGGACGATCAGACTGTTCACAATCTGCTGGCCCTTGAACATGACTGCGCCGCTGCCGATCTTCTCGCTCAGCTTGCCGTAGGCGATCAGAGAACCGGTGAACGTCAAGCCACCAATCAGAATTGCCAATACAATGGTCACCAGAGTAAAGGTGCCACTCGCCGTGGGGATCGATGCCCAGCCCACCAACAGACTTGCCATGCCACCAAAACCGTTAAACAGTGCCACCATTTCGGGCATGGACGTCATTTGCACCATGCGCGCGACCGTACCACCGATAGCTCCACCGACTACAAATCCCAGCAAAATCCACTGGTATTCGACAATGCCCTGATCTAACAGCGCCACAACGATTGCTACCAACATCGCTATCGCAGAGACCATGTTTCCGCGTCTGGCGGTATCGGGCGCACCCAGCAGCTTCAGGCCATAAATAAAGAGCCCGCCAGATACGACATAGGCAAACTGGATAAATAATTCAAGACTATTGAGAGTTTCCATTACTTACCACCTTCTTTCTTCTTGAACATGGCAAGCATGCGGTCGGTCACCATATAGCCACCGACAACATTAATTGAGGCCAAAGCAACTGCACCGGCACCCAACCAATTAGCCAGATCCTGTTGCCCGGTTCCCGCCAGGCTGATGGCGCCAACCACAGTGATGCCGGAGATGGCGTTCGCACCGGACATCAATGGTGTGTGTAAGGTAGCAGGTACCTTGGTAATAAGTTCGAAGCCCAGGAAGATGGACAACATGAGTATAAATGTCAGGAATACAATCGTCATGTCAGCTTCCTCCTTCCAGAATGTTCTTGATGGTTTCGTGCACCACTTCGCCGCCATGCGTAATGATGCAGCCCGGGAGAATATCGTCTTCGAAGTCCACTTTGAAAAGATTGGCTTCCTGGTCCCAGTTGTCCTCTACCAGGTTGAACAGATTACTAGAATACATCTGTGACGCGTCGCGACTGACTTCATTGGACAGGTTGCCCTGGCCGATGACAGTTACGCCATTGATCTCAACGATCTCATTGGCAACGGAACCTTCCACATTGCCGCCACTCTCGGCCGCCATGTCGACAACGACAGAACCCGGCGCCATACCCTCAACCATGTCGCGAGTCACGATGACCGGGGCCTTGCGACCAAATACCTGTGCGGTGGTAATTACCACGTCCGATTCGGCAATCACCTGCTTTTGTGCATCGCGCTGCAGTTGAATCTGCTCGGGAGTCAGCTCCTTGGCATAACCACCGGCAGTTTCACCCACTTCTCCCAAATCGATATCCAGGAACTTGGCACCCAGAGATTGTACTTGCTCGGCAACAACAGGGCGTGTATCAAATGCTGTCACCTTGGCACCCAGACGCTTGGCGGTTGCAATCGCCTGTAATCCGGCCACGCCAGCACCAATAATAAAGACCTTGGCTGGCTTCAGTGTGCCAGCTGGGGTCATCATCATCGGAAAAATTCGCGGTAGTTTGGATGCCGCCAGTATTACCATCACATAACCGGCCAGATTGGCCTGGGAGCTCAAGGCATCCATTTTCTGGCTGCGCGTGGTTCGGGGAATCATTTCCATACTGATGGAGGTCACACCCTGCGCTTTTAAGGCATTCACAGTTTCATGCTCATTGAACGGATCGAGGTAACTAATGTGAATGCAGCCCGATTTCATCATCGCGACTTCATCCAGCGTCGGCTTGCGCAGGCGCAGTAACACGTCGGCGCTGGCAAACAACTCCTTGCGATCGCTGGAAACGGATGCACCTACTTCGGTATAGAGGTCATCTGAAAAACCAGATCCGGACCCCATACCCGCCTCAATGACAAGATCAGCGCCCATACGACACAGCTTTTTTGCTGTATCAGGCGTGATTGGCACCCGGTTTTCTCCCGGATGCGTCTCTTTTGGAATTGCTATACGCATATATCTAACCCTTAAGTGCACCAAACCTGTGTTCTATCGAGTAAAAGCCGCTTTTATGTACGTAACGGAGCAGCCCCTATAAGCTATTGTTAAACGCTTCACCTGTTATTTGCCCCATCAAATCACATGGGGGCGAGGACTTTAGCACAGCATGCGGTGTGGTGGAATAATGGCCACCATTCAGCTGATGAATTGTTATACAGTGGCACGAAGACAATGAAAAATACTCTCTCTACGACTGAAGGGGAAAATAGCACCGTGTCAAAGCAACTCACTAATAAATCGGTGCTTGTCACCTCAGCTAATCGCTATATGGGTCCGGCGATAGCCGATTTATTTGAGGAGGCTGGTGCACGAGTAATAAGAGACGATGGGAAGTCCTACAGCGACGCAGAAATTGGATCGCTGATTGATGAGGTTCCCGACATTGTCGTCATTAATCTCGCTGAGCCTCCTCTGCCCTCCCAGGTCGATAACATCGAAGACAGTCAGTGGCACACACTTTTTGATGCTCTGGTACACCCCATGATGCGCATCGTGCGGGCTACAGCCGGCCCCATGAAGCTCAGGGGTGCGGGTAAAATAATTGCGGTTACCAGCGCGGCGCCACTGCGGGGGATTCCCAATACCAGCAGTTATTGCGCCGCTAGGGGAGCCCAGAATGCCTTTATTCGCGCTGTCGGTCTGGAGTTGGCGAAATACAACATTCAAGTCAATGCTATCGCACAGAACTACGTGCGCAACGATACCTATTACCCAGACAATATGCTCGAAGACGACGCCTTCAATGCACATCTAAAGAAAATGGTGCCGACCAAAAAAGTCGCCGAAGCCCGTGAAACCGCTGAACTGGCGCTTTATCTTGCCTCAGAACACTGCACCCATATGGTTGGGCAAATATTACCACTAGCGGGAGGGTGGGCCACGACAACAGGCTAGCTGCCCTGGAAGCTCTGGTATGTCCACCACGGCGGCAACAAATTTCGATATTCACTCAAGCGGTAGCGCTGGTCGATAATTAGCGCCTGACCCCGATCGTCCAAACGCCGGATGACTCTGCCCATGGCCTGGTCGACCTTTTGCATGCCTGGATAGAGATAGGCGTAATTAAAACCGTGGCCGTATTGCCGCTCAAAATACTCCCGCAATTGCTCAGTATCGCGATTCACCTGGGGCAAGCCGACGCCGACAACTACAACGCTAGCCAAACGCTCTCCAGGCAAGTCGATCCCCTCCCCGAAAACACCGCCCAATATGCAAAATGCAGCCATATTCTGCCGAGCTTCGAGATTCACCAATAATTCAGCCCGGGCTTCCTCGCTCTGCTGCGGTTCCTGCACCCAGACCGACCGCTGAGATTGCAGGTCATTCCCGGCCAGGACCCTTTCCAGCGTATCGCGTAAATAGCGATAAGAGGGAAAATAGACAATACAATTCCCCGGCACGCTATCCAGCCACTGTCGCAGTACCACAGCCAGATCAACCATAGAACTGGCGCGCTGCTTAAACCTCGTATCGATGTGCGTCGCAATCGAAACCTGTAGTTGATCGGCGCAAAAAGGGGACTCCTGTCGTCGATACACTGTCTCGGCGCGCAAACCCAGCGCGGACTGCATCCACTGGCGAGGCGACAAAGTCGCTGAGAAAGCAGTTAACGAATGCAGTGGCTCCTGTTGTTTGGCAAGAAGCCTGGCCGGATCAAGGCAATTGAGCTGCAACTGCAAACTCTGTTTACCGGAATTTCGCGATAGCTCAAATCGGAAATCCTCCCCCCAATTTTCCGCTACACGCAAAAAATGCAATATCGAAAAATAGACACCCAATAGATCGGGCTGACGGTGTAATACACTTGCATCCCCAGCCTGCTCTTCACCACAATCGCTCACAAACCGTTTCAGCGCCTCGACGAGCCCCGGCGGCAGCTCGGGCAGACTCTCAAAATCGGGTTCAAGCCATTGAGATTTTTGCAGGTCAAGCATGAGTCGGTTAATCCGGTTCAGCGATTTCGCAATCACCGTGGAACTCGTTGCGCGGGCCTTAAGCACATCAATTTTCGCCAAGCTGGCGCTGTACATCCCCCTCGCCCTGGATGGCAGGTTGTGTGCCTCGTCAATCAGGGCACTCCAGCGCTGATCGGGATCTTCGACTGATGCCCCAAGTACCGCCGGCAGGCCGTACATATAATGTAAATCACCAACAATGACATCGATCCAGGGCAGCAAATCCAACGCCAATTGATAAGGGCAAACTTCAAACTGACGCCCCAGTTCTTCGAGTTCCTGCCTGCGCAAAACAGGCTGCTGGATAGCCGCGAGCATTGCGGCGGGAAGCTTGTCATAATAATTACGAGCATAAGGACAATCATCGCCGTGGCAAGCCTTGCCCGGGGACAAACAAATTTTTTCCTTCGCAGTGAGACTAATAGCGCCGCCCCGATAACCAGCATCATGAAAAAGATGCAGGGTGTCCTCCGCCATTTTACGGCCGACCGACTTGGCAGTGAGAAAGGCGATCCGTTCGTGCTTGCCACTACCTAGTGCTTTGATGGCTGGGAACAAAACAGCCGCGGTTTTTCCGATCCCGGTAGGCGCTTCCAGCAGTAACTGACCACCCTGATCTATGCATTTATAAACCAGCTCGGCAATATCCCTTTGGCCGGCGCGAAACGCCGCATGCGGGAATTTGAATTTCTCAATACTGGTATCTCGTGCCTGGCGCAATCTTGTCACAGACGCCAGCCAAGCCGAGAATTTCTGCAGGGATTGCGCAAGAAACTCCGACAGCTCCTCTCGTGCATACACCTGTTCCAGCGTGACTTCACTTTCATCATCAATGTTGAACCATGTCAGTCTTACAGTGAGCTCTTCCAGGTCTTCGCTCTGAGCTATCATTGCCGCATACAGTCTGGCCTGAGCCATATGCTGGCGGGTTATCGACTCCGGAATAGTATTGGGATGTACCCTGCAGGTTTTTATTTCTTCAACAATACCGGCAACACGATCATAGCCATCGGCTCTGCCACGCAGTGTCAAACCCCCTTCCAGGTGGTATTCAACTGGAAATTCGGGTTGATAGCTGGCGGGACGATTACGATAGACTCTCTGATGACCCTCGGTCCCCTGAACGCCCGTGGGGGAAGGACGAAACCGATAATCAATATCTCCTGAGCGATGACAAAACGCTGTTAGCTCGGTGACACTGATTGTCATTTCAGTCATCGCACCAATCCACCCATGCCACACTGGCGGGCATATTGTGCTGTGCGAAATAGCGCAACCAACGTTTTTGGTTATCTTGCAGTCGATCTCCCGGCGCCTTTACTTCGATCATGCGGTAATCGCCGGGGCTCTCTCCGAAAGCAATTAAATCGGGAAATCCATTGCGATTCTCCCGCGGGTCGAACAATTGCCGTTGCCAGATCGCCAGCAGGTGTTCCGCCGGTATGACTGTCAGGGCTGCATCCTGAATCTCAGCACTTACCCTGTGCCAGTCTACCCAGCGACACTGGTAGTTTTCATAAAGTGCTCGAGCTCGATTAAGCTCTTCGCGCAAGTCGACCTCAGCCAGCAGCGCCATTCTGGCCTCAAGCTCTGATTTTCGGCGTTCTCGAAAATGTCCGTCATACATATCAGCTGGAACACTTTGGTAAGGGTTATGGAACACACCAGGCACCGACATAAATATCTGCTCCCAGAATGCCAGACCAAACAGCGTATTCATCAATTTATTTTCAAGAAAATGCACGCTGGCCCATTGGTTTCGCAGCGCATCCGCCACACTCTGCTCAACTGACAAATCCGTGAGCGGCAGCAAAAGACCAAACTCATCAAAACAATCTTTACTCCGCGGCACTGAATCTTTGCACACGATACGCGCGGCTCTGGCATGAATCCGGCTGGCGGCTTCATATTCGGCCTCACACCATGGCGCCGACTGGATTTCTTCGCATAGCGCAGTGACCTTGGGCCACTCCTTTTTCGACTCCAGAATACGAGCTGTTCTTTCCCGGGCCGGATGGGTTTCACTGCGCTGATATAACGCCAGCGCCGCAGTGAATTCCAGGCTGCGTTCCAACTCCCGGGCAACCCGATTGCAAATTTTCGCCCAGCGCCTGCGACTGGTCACGAAGGAAATGTCCACCCCCAACATTTCAAGAGCCAGCGCCGAAATACCCTCTCGGTCCCCGGTATCAACCAGAGCGTAAAACCTCTCACTAAACAGGCCACAGACTATATATTCATCGAGCGCAGCACGCGATTCGAACAACCGCCCCTCTCGATCCAGCCGATAGGGAAAATAATTGACCACTCCCAAATCACTCAATACAAAATCAGTAAGGCTCTGGCGCGTATTGCCAAAAAAAAGCAGCTGCAAAACCACAACGCTATCGGAGCCACAAATACGCAATAAGCGCGCATCTGCCCCATCGGAGATGGCATGGCAGAGCTGCGTCGGTGAAAGGTCCAGCTGCTCGAGCGCCTCCAGCAATTGCGCTTTTCGCACGCTTTTAGGGCAATCCACCGTATCGCCAAATGTTTTTCCGAGTTCGGCCCTGGTGAAAACTTTGCCCAATTCAGCAATCGTGCTCCTCTGGGCGTCGCTGGCAAGGCCACTGACGAACAACTCCCTCAGCGGCTCGTCCAAAGGGCCGATTTCGTCATATACCAGTTTTTCTAAGCGAAACAACGGTCCCTGGCGGGAGATTAAACGCACGTACAGGCATTGGGCCGCATGATTGAGCGCGCGAAAACCGGCAATAAGTTCCTTTTCAGGAGACAACAGGAGATCACCGTATTGCGCTTCGACGGTGTCTATTAGCTCTACGAAATTACCAAGATAATAGTGCGCCGACAATTCGTCCGTGGAATTTGTGTCGTCTATGTCAGAATCTGATGGCGATATCATGGTCGATAAGTATTCTTCCGGAGCCAGAGATAGACCCACTATATGATGTCTGCATTTGAGACTATGGTATGCCCTGTACCGAGTCGAATTTTTCGTGCATTCTGACGCCTAAATAATATTCATTCATCGGGCAGGAGTTAACATCTTGAACAACCCAAAGTATGAGCATCCGGAACTCAGCCTGCCACTGGCACTTTGCCCTATTGTCTGTCTCGTTGCCATGCTCTCGGGCTCAGTCTATCTTTTTGGGTCAGATGCATCCTACGGCGCCAATCAAATTGCTCTGGTTTTAGCGACCTGTGTCGCCGCATTGGTGGGAAAGCGGCAAGGATTACAATGGAAAGTACTGCAGGAGGGCATCATTGCCGGAATCGGTATTGGCCTGGGTCCGGTTCTTATACTTCTCTCAGTGGGCATGTTAATTGGCACCTGGATACTTAGCGGCACGGTACCAGCAATGATTTACTACGGGGTGCAGATCCTGAATCCAGAAATATTCTACGCTGCCAGTGCGATCATCTGCGCCATTGTGGCCATCAGTATCGGCAGCTCCTGGACCGTGGCCGGAACTCTGGGCATAGGCCTGATGGGGATCGCAGGCAGCTTCGACCTGTCGCCCTCAATTACAGCAGGCGCTATCATCTCAGGTGCCTATTTCGGCGACAAACTGTCTCCCATGTCCGATACCACCAATCTGGCATCTGCTGCAACGGGTGTGGACTTGTTTGACCATATTCGGCATATGCTCTGGACAACCATCCCAAGCTTTACCATCGCCCTGGTGATTTTTGCACTTATAGGTAGTTCCACCGCAGCTGCACCAGAGGAAATTGAGGCGCTCAAACAAAGTATGCGCGATGAATTCAACCTCGGGGTGCACCTTCTACTACCTCTCCTGATAATGCTCGCGTTGATTTATAAACGTTTTCCGGCCTACCCTTCCATCGTGATCAGTGCTCTCACAGGCGCCGCGTTTGCACTCATATTCCAGCCGGACACAGTCGCCAAGCTTGCGGGGGACACACAAGGTTTGAGTGAGCCTTTCATCCTGGTTAAGGGTATCTGGATCAGTTTGTTTGACGGCTATACGTCCAACAGTGGCAACGAATTCCTGGACAAACTGCTGAGCAAGGGCGGCATGAGCAGCATGCTCAACACGGTTTGGCTGATTCTATGTGCGCTGGGTTTTGGCGGTGTAATGGAGCGTACAGGAATTCTCAAATACCTCCTAAACCTTGCTCTCAGGGGAGTTAAAAGCAACGGCTCTTTGATACTCACAACCGTAACAACCTGCATCAGCACCAATATATTGGCTGCGGACCAGTTTATCTCTGTGGCACTACCCGGGCGGATGTTCAAAGATGAATATCACAGGCGCGGGCTGTCTGGCCTAAATCTTTCGCGGACGCTGGAAGATTCCGCCACACTGACCTCCGCACTCATTCCCTGGAACACCTGTGGTGCCTACATGTCCGCCACACTGGGGGTCGCCACATTCAGCTACGCCCCCTTCGCTTTTTTTAATTACCTGTGTCCACTGATTGCCGTAATCTACGGCTTTTATAATATTGCCCAAAAACCTCTCGAGGAGGATGCCGCACCAGCATGAATACCCATCAGTCACCGAATCTCACTGAGCTTTGGGATCACGCCAACCCCTTCACACTGTCTACCCAGGTTGCGCCTGAGGATATCGACGGACTCAACCACACCAACAACACTGTTTACGTCAAGTGGTGTGAGCGGGTCGCCTGGGCGCACTCTGTCTCGTTGGGACTGGATCTGGATCGCTACCAGGAAGTCAATCGCGCAATGGTTATCACGCGCAGTGAATACGACTATTTGCAGGCCTCGCGCGAAGGCGAACAGGTAGTTGTCGCGACGTGGATTACGGATTGGGACCGCAAGTTGACGATGCACCGGCAATTTCAGGTTATCAGGTGCAGTGACAGCGTGACCTTGTTGCGGGCCCGAATGCGCTTCGCTTGCATCGACCTGACCAGCGGACGACCGAGGCGAATGCCACAAGAGTTTTTAACAGGCTATGGTCCAGCCGTGTTATCAGAAGCCTAGCTACCGGACCAGTCAAAAGCCAACACATCGCGAATATCTGATATCCCGCAGGCCTTCATTAGCAACCTGTCCACGCCTAGCGCCACACCACTACAAGCGTCGAGGCCATGCTCAAGTGCCGCGAGCAAGTTCTCATCCAGGGCTCGCTGAGGCCGGCCCAGTGTTTTGCGGCGCAGGTTATCAGCGACAAAACGCTGGCGCTGCTCCAAATGATCGGTCAATTCGCAGTAGCCATTGGCCAGCTCCATACCCCTAAGGTAAAGCTCGAAGCGCTGTCCAGTTTCTACGCCATCTTGCGACACAATACGCGCCAGAGACGCCTGAGAGGCTGGATAATCATAAACAAAACACAAGTCCCACTCTTTCAGGCGCGGCTCTATAAGATGGCTCATTATCAGGTCCAACCACACATCACGATCAGGGGAACTAAAACCTACATCAATTTCACTCCGAGCCAAAGACTCCAAATCCGATAGGGGAGCGGTAAAGGGATCTATATCGAGAAAGTTCACAAACAGCTCCCGGTAACCAAAATACCGCACAGATTGCTGTCCCAGGCAGTGACACACCAACTCGGCGACTTCGGCCATTAACTGATGATGATCAAAACCTGGCCGGTACCACTCCAGCATTGAAAACTCCGGGTTGTGGCGACCGCCCACTTCCCCATCCCTGAAGGCTTTGCATATTTGATAGATGGGGCCGCTGCCAGCTGCCAGGAGACGCTTCATCGCATATTCCGGCGAAGTTTGCAGATATCTGGGATCAGACAGGGCTTCCCCTGCTGAAACTATCAGGGGCTCTAGCGCAGGATCGGTAACGCTGCGACCGCATAGCAGCGGTGTTTCCACTTCAAGAATATTACGGCCGTAAAAAAAATCACGTAGATTGTAGAGCAACGCAGCACGCGCCTTGAGAATTTCGTGGTTCGCAGCAGGTCGCCAGTTCACGCTATTCCCTGTTCAGCTGGTTGATCAGGATTTTCCGGCGCGCCCCTGATACTCCCCAGTACGCGTGTCAATGCGGATAATTTCGCCCTGATTCAGGAACAAGGGCACCTTTACAACTGCGCCGGTACTTAAAGTTGCGGGTTTACTACCACCCTGGGCGGTATCACCTTTCAGGCCGGGGTCAGTTTCCACCACCTCCAGTTCAACAAAGTTAGCGGGCGCAACAGAAAGGGGCGTGCCGTTGTAAAGGGTGACCTCACAGAGATCCTGCTCCTTCAACCAGGGGCGCGCATCTTCAACGGCCTTGGCATCAGCCTGATGCTGCTCAAATGTATCAGGCTCCATGAAGTACCAAAACTCGCCATCGGTATAGATATATTCCATACTGTGATCCATGACATCGGCACCTTCCAGGCTCTCACCCGACTTGAAGGTACGCTCCCATACCCTGCCTGTCTTGAGGTTACGCAGTCGCACTCGCGCAAAAGCCTGACCTTTACCAGGTTTAACAAATTCATTGTCGAGAATGCTACAAGGGTCGCCGTCCAACATAACCTTCAGACCGGAGCGGAAATCATTAGTAGAATAGTTTGCCATTACTCTCTCATATTACTGATCTATAAAGGCCGCCAATGATACCCCACACTGATCTGCAATGGCAGGCCCTGACCTGGCAGCAGGAACTGAAAGAGGCTATTCGCTGCCCAATCGAACTGCTCAGTTTTCTCGATCTGGAACCGGATCAGGCCGAATCGCGAGCTCTGGCGAGCCGAGATTTCCCCATGCTCGTGCCCAGGCCATTCGCCAGTAAAATGAAACGCGGTGATCGCCGTGACCCTCTGCTCTTGCAAGTATTGCCCTCACCTGAGGAACTGTGTAACCCAGCGGGATACACCAGGGATCCTCTTCAGGAATCTCTGAAAAACCCCGTTCCGGGCTTAATTCACAAATATCACGGCCGGGTTTTGTTAATAGCCGCTCCCGGATGTGCTGTAAATTGCCGTTACTGCTTCCGCAGGCACTTTGAATACAGCGCCAACAGTCCCTCGCAATCACACTGGCCCCAGACCCTGGATTACATTGCCGCTGATAGTAGTATTTCCGAAGTGATTTTGAGCGGCGGCGACCCACTGCTACTAAACGATTCACTACTGGAAGAATTCATTGAGCGCATAAGCGCGATAAGCCACGTGCGCAGATTGCGAATTCATACGCGTCTACCCGTGGTTCTGCCTGCCAGGCTGACGTTGCAACTGAGCAACATCCTTGGGCAATCACGCCTGCAATGTGTCATGGTTATACATTGCAATCATGCCAATGAAATCGATGAGAATCTGGCTAGTTCACTGAAAAAATTTGCCGCTAGTGGCGTAACGCTGCTGAACCAGTCAGTATTACTAAGAGGGATAAATGATTCCGCTGAGGTCCTGGCCACGCTGTCAGAGACCCTCTTCGATGCCCGGGTTATGCCTTATTATCTGCATTTGCTTGACCACGTTAGCGGGGCGGCCCACTTTGACCTCCCTCAATCACGGGCATTGGAAATCTACGAAGAGCTGCTAGCAAAATGCTCAGGATACCTGGTACCTCGACTGGTTAGGGAGTGCCCCAGTACAGCTTCCAAAATACCGCTCACCCCCTACACTTGATATTGCAGTGGATAAGACTGCGGGGAATGGGATATTCTTAAGGTGATCAAGCACATGATGCTCGACGCAAACCGAGCCAGAGACAATGACTAAAAACTCAACCATCAAACTGCGCATTCCCAACCAGGATCTGGCGCTGTTTTCCGAGTTTGAACTCAACGCCGAAGCGGCGGCAGTATGGGTTCAAAACCTTCCTGCCATCAATACCAAAAAGGTAGTCCAACAGCTAAGACAAGCCATAAACGACCTCAATCGCGTGGCGATGTCCCCGAATGTTCGTTTCGGGATAATGGAGGTGCTAAGACCCACCTTACAGGCTTCGCTCGCCGCACTATCGAAACGTTTTCTGAATCAGCCTCTGGTTTTACCCGAAGAGCCAAGACAGATGTCCGAGCTGGCTCACACCGTATTGGGGCTGACCACAACCGCTTACACCATTGTTGCAGCACATACCATTCAGCAAAGGGACAGCATTAAAGGCGTTAATCCGGCAAAGCTGGTATGCGAAGCCATACAGCGCGCAATCAACTTTTCAGGATGCAAAATTCTACAAAGCTATCAATTGAATCAACCCATTGAACGCCTTGGTTGGCTGGAACTGCACCAGCTTTACGCTCTGGCTGAAAGACAGAAACTCACCGAACTAACTGTTGCCGACAGATTATCTGGTGATGGTAGTATCAAGGACACCTACCTACGCGCAGTACTGTTAGGTTGCTGTAAACCCAATCAACTACGTCAACACGACCTCGCCGCTATAGCGCTCGGCATGCAGGAATGGAGCACCTCGGTTACGCTGGATGACAGGGAGACGCTAAGGGGCTTCTTTCAGGTTGATCTGAGCAGCGACCAGGCCCCAAGCTACCGCGCATTGCAGAGCGATGCCCCGCGTGAAAGCGTCCGGTTTATTGACTCTGACGCACTGGTAAGAAAACTGCAGACCCTCAGGAGGGGCGAAACAGAGCCTGCCGGGACAGAGCTTACCGCCCAAACGGACAGCCCAATTACAAACAATTTGCTCGATCACTTAATCGGTGCATTGGGCACAATGTCGAAGCGAAACTTTAGCCGAGAGAGTAGCGGAAGCGCTTTGTGGATTACTCTGGGACTGAGCAATGCCCATTACTTTATCTCAGATGGATTAACCTTTGAGCAATTGTTATATGGTGCAGACCAGGACGAATACAAGCATATTGCGACCAATCCTTTTCTCGTACCACAAAAGCATCACGACGCCTGGGATCAAGCCAATCCCCATGACGCACTCACAGGGGAGGGCCCGGATCACACTGTTGGGGACATCACAGTTGATGAAGCCACGCAGGCAAATTTGGACCATCATAACGTGGGCACAGCAATCCAGCCGCGCCATCGAGCCTACCCCGTGAATATGGTGGATTCCAGCCCCGGAGGCTACTGCCTTGAATGGTCACCGGAACTCCCCTCCGACGTTAAAACGGGAGACATTGTTAGTGTTCGAGTAGATGAAAGTACCGACTGGGCGGTCGCGACTGTGTGCTGGGTAAGCCAGTTAAAAAATGCCCAAACCCTGATTGGGGTGGAATTGCTAAGCCCCAATGCGATGCCCTACGGCGCCAAGGTCATCCACAATACCGGCGAGGAGGCCGAATCAATGCGGGTTTTGCTTTTGCCCGAGATAAAGTTGGTTGGGCAGCCTCATACGCTGATTACTCCCCGGGCAGGGTTCAGGGAGCATCAAAAAGTAAGCCTGGTAAAAGAAGGCGAGCATTTCTACATTCAGTTATTGCGGCAGATTGCAGCGACCGGAAGTTACGCCCAGTTTGATTTCCGCTACATTAAATTACTCGAAGACGTCATTGCGGACGACCAGAACGGCCCGCTGGGTGCCGCCTACGATTCACTGTGGACTAAAATTTAGGAAGCGATCCATCACTCTGGTTCAAATAACGATCAGATATACCCAATAGATACAAAATGGCGTCAAGGCCCAGCGTTGAGATGGACTGTTCGGCTGACTTTTTTACCAGAGGTTTGGCTCTGAACGCTATACCCAAGCCCGCAATACTCAACATGGGAAGGTCGTTGGCACCGTCGCCGACAGCAATCACCTGCTGCAGATCTATACCCTGCTCATCAGCTAATTCTCGCAGTAGCTGTGCTTTACGGGCTCCGTCAACGACAGTGCCCTTAACCACGCCCGAAACAACGCCATCAACAATATCGAGTTCGTTAGCATATATATAATCGATACCCAGTTTTTGCTGCAAATATTCGGCAAAATAGGTAAAGCCCCCCGACAATATTGCGGTCTTATATCCGAGCGTTCTCAAGGTGGAGATCAGGTGCTGGGCACCCTCGGTGATTTTTAATTCTTTGGCAATACTCGCAAGCGCTGCGCTGTCCAGTCCTTTTAACAGCGCCACCCGAGCCTGAAAACTCTCAGTGAAATCCAGCTCGCCGCGCATGGCAGCTTCTGTTATCGCTATCACCTGATCCCCAACACCGGCAGCCTTGGCCAGCTCATCAATGACCTCCGCTTCGATAAGCGTTGAATCCATGTCAAATGCAACCAAGCGCCGATTGCGCCGATACATGTTGTCTTCCTGGAAGGCCAGATCCACATCCAGCGCACCGGCTATCTCTAATAATTCCCGCCGAAAAGCGCCTATATCGGTGAGCTGACCCCGAACCGAAAACTCCACACAAGCCTTACTCAGCGCGGGCAATTCTCCCAGGGGAATTCTCCCTGAAAGGCGGCTTATACTGTCGATATTCAATTTGTGGTCAGAAACCACGCCGGTAACCTGAGAGATTTGCCGGGCGGTTACCTTGCGCGCCAAAAGCGTAATGATATACCGAGCGCGCCCCTGACCTTCTACCCACTGCGCATAGCCTGCCGGTGTGATATCCCTGAAACCGGCACTTAACGAGTGACTACGAGCAAAGTCAGAAATAGCGGCCACAACCTCTGGACGGTCCATTTCCCTGGGAACCTCCACCAATATCCCGATAGACAAACTGTCGTGAATGACTGCCTGACCAATATCGAGAATATTGACGTCGCGCGCCGCAAGCAGGCCCGTGATACTCGCGCTCAGGCCCGGTTGATCTGCACCGGAAATTGTAATGAGGAGAATGTCGTTCACAGAAAGTACCGTCGATCACAGAAGTGTCGTATTCTACCTGCTGGCTCCAAGCACTGGAAACACCGGCTGCAAGAAGCGAATTTTTACCTTTTTTAGTATCAGCCGGTAAACCCTTGAGTTGGGCGCCTGGTTTATACTCACCCTCTTTAGACCATGGATCGACAAGCACCTCCCGTGAAGAGCCAAATCAGCAATTTAAATCTCAGCCAGCAATTCGCCCTGGTCGCCTCCGGGCTGTGCCTGGCCATTAGCCTGGCCCTGGTGGCATTGGCCGCAACGTCCAGTAGGCACATGCAGCTGGAACAGCAGGCGTTACATGGTGGCACTCTGGCGCGGCAAATCTCCCGCAGCATCGCCACTGCGCTGGAATCGGGTGACCTGCTAAGCGTTAAAGCCACTTTACAGCGATTTGTTAAGACATCCTCCGCAGAAGAAGTCACCATATTCGATGTGGAAGGCAATGCGCTGGGCCGAGCGGGAAAAATATTGGGCCACAGCCCGCAGCACTATCGTGCACCGGTCACAATAGCAGACGACATCGCCGGACATATTGCCATTGTGATCAGCGACGATGTGATCATGGCTGCGCACCAACGATTTGTTTTCACTTTACTGGGACTGGCGATTCTTCTAAGCCTTGCTGCCTATGGCGCGGTTAGGCATCTTGGCCAACGTCTGTCCGACAAGCTAACGCGCCTGAGCGATTCCATCACGCTCGAATCCAGCGCCGAGACAAGCCAGAGCACTGATACAAACAACGAAATCGATAGGCTGGCACACAATATAAACGCCCTGCCGATGGACCTGTTGCGCACGCGCCCCCGGGGCAGCTCCCGGGAGGAGAACTATCAGATTACAGCGGTACTGTATCTGCAGCTTAATAGCCTGGGGAACTATGTTGACACGCTCGACCAAAATTCCCTGCATCGCTATACCGATCGCCTGCATCAAATCGTCTATGGTGCCGCCGGTTTTTACGCCGGAAAATTACAGGTGGTAAGGCAGTTTGGTATCGCTGTGTATTTCAGCGGCCCAAATAGCGGCGGCAGTCCCGCCTTCAGGGCGGCCTCTTGTGCCTGGTTGATACGAGAATTAAGTAGCGAGTTCGAAAAGCAATCAAATCGTACCATGTCCATTGCGATGGCCATTTCACAAAGTGAATTGGGGGTAGGCGATGACGTAGATATCTACCCGGGACTTTACCTGCAACATACCCTCGACGATTTACAGGGTGTTTGCGCCAATAAACCTCCCAACGTTTTGTTGCATCCAATAATTTGCGAGGACGTAGATGTTGCCGGCCGACTGGAGCACCAGCCAACCGAAGTGCAAAACTTTGAAATGCTTGTGGGCTTCGAAGGTCCCTACAAAGACTTGCTGGAACGTCAGCTAAGACTCATCTGGAAGCGCCTGGCCGAACTATCCAGACGCTAACAGGCTCTGCCCCCGCAAAACCTAGCCTTCCAGCTCCATACTATCGACCTTCTGGAAACCTCGAGGCAGTTTATTTCCTCGGCGTCCACGCTCCCCGCGATAGTGCTCCAGATCGGCAAATTTGAGCTTGTGGTGTCGCTTTCCTGCCTTCACCACCAGCACATCTTTCTCGGTGACAACCTGCACAGCAACCATGAATTCTTCGCGGCTTTGAACCCGTGCGGTGGGGATTCCGATAATCTTGTTGCCCTTGCCTCGTGCCATTTGCGGAAGATCAGCCAAAGGAAAGATCAACATTCGACCTTCATTGGACACCGCCGCAACCCAGGCCCCCTCCACAGTCGAAATTGGCGAGGGCTGCATGACCCGGCCGCCCTTAGGCAGGGAGAGAGCGCTTTTTCCGGCCCTGTTTTTAGTCTGCAGATCTCCCAACGTCGCAACAAAACCGTAGCCGGCGTCGCTTGCCAATAAATATAAGTCTGCGTCATTGCCCATCATCAAACCTTCGAAACTCGCTCCCGAAGGCGGATTGATACGCCCAGTGGCTGGCTCGCCCTGCCCTCTCGCAGAAGGCAGGTTATGCGACGTCAGCGTATAGGCTCGCCCGGTAGAATCTAGAATTACAGTGGGCTGGTTACTGCGCCCAAACGCAGACATTTTAAAACTATCGCCCGATTTATAGCTTAGCGCAGTAGGATCAATGTCATGCCCTTTGCCGGCTCGAATCCAGCCTTTCTCAGACATAACAACCGTTATCGGGTCGGCGGCGACCAATTCCAGCTCACTAAACGCCTTGGCATCTTCACGCAATACAATGGGTGAGCGCCTGTCATCGCCATACTCCTTGGCAACCGTAATCAGTTCTTTTTTGATCAGGGTTTTCAATCTTGCCGCACTACCCAGAATCACCTGCAGTTCATCTCGCTCTATGGCCAGTTCATCCTGCTCGCCGCGAATCTTCATTTCCTCAAGCTTGGCCAAATTCCGCAGTTTCAAGTCCAGAATGGCTTCGGCCTGAACGTCCGTCAAAGCGAACCGTTCCATCAGGGCAAGCTTGGGCTTTTCCTCGGTACGGATAATATGAATTACCTCGTCTATGTTGAGGAAGGCTATAAGATAAGCTTCCAGAACATGCAGACGCTTCAGAACTTTCTCCAGGCGATATTCAAGACGCCTGCGAACCGTACCGGTACGGAAACTCAACCACTCTTTGAGTATGCGATCGAGCCCTTTTACGCCAGGGCGACCATCTATACCAATAACATTCAGATTGACCCGGTAGCTGCGCTCCAGATCAGTGGTCGCAAACAAATGGCTCATCATGGCTTCAAGATCGACGCGATTGGACCGCGGCATAATCACCAGACGAGTGGGGTTTTCATGATCGGATTCATCGCGAAGATCCGCGACCATGGGAAGTTTTTTCGCCTGCATTTGTTGTGCAATTTGCTCCAATACCTTGGAGCCCGACACCTGGTGAGGCAGGGCGCTAATGACCACATCAGCGCCTTCTTTTTCCCAAATTGCGCGCATTCTCAGCCCGCCGCGACCACTTTCATACATGGCCAGAATATCTTCTTCCGGGGTAATCACTTCTGCCGATGTAGGAAAGTCCGGGCCCTGCACAAATTGGCACAATTCGGCGACCGTGGCTTTGGGATTCTCAAGCAGGTGTATGGTCGCCGAGACAACTTCTCGCAGATTGTGAGGCGGAACATCAGTGGCCATACCAACAGCGATGCCCGTTGTTCCGTTGAGCAGAATATTGGGCACCTGCGCAGGCAAAACAGTTGGCTCATCCATTGTGCCGTCAAAATTTGGACTCCAATCCACCGTGCCCTGACCCAATTCAGACAACAAGACTTCCGCGTAGGGGGTCAATCGTGACTCGGTGTAGCGCATTGCCGCAAAGGACTTGGGGTCATCTGGTGAACCCCAGTTACCCTGGCCGTCAACCAGTGGATAGCGGTAACTGAAATTCTGGGCCATTAACACCATGGCCTCATACGCAGCACTGTCACCGTGCGGGTGAAATTTACCAATAACATCGCCGACGGTACGCGCTGATTTTTTGAACTTGGCAGTTGCTTTTAGCCCCAGCTCGCTCATGGCATAAATAATGCGCCGCTGCACCGGTTTTAAACCATCACCGACATGCGGCAACGCCCGGTCGAGAATGACATACATGGAATAGTCGAGATATGCCTTCTCAGCATACTGTTTCATTGACACCTGTTCGATGCCATCTTGATCAATTTCTAATATATCGGACATTGGCCGCTAGCCTATAAAAATAGAGTTAATTGAAAAATAGTACTGTAAAAAGCGATTTCTAATTGCCGTATCGCACACATGCAGGACACAAAAATTGTTTATTTTCTGGAATGACCGCTTCGACCTACCAGTTGTTCATTGAGATTAACAATGGAATTGGCCATATCAATCAATAGACTATGGATTGTTGCGGGATTGCTTTGAATCAAGTCGGTGAATTGCTCTTTGGGCACCTTAACAACCTCACATCGGGTCTGCGCCTTAACCGTAGCGCTGCGATCGGCGTGAGTCAGCGCCGCCATGGCACCGAATATTTCCCCTTCTGCAATTCTGCCGACGTTAACGCCATCGACAGACACCTCGGCGACCCCAGCAGTAAGATTAAAGACAAAATCGGCTCGATCACCTTCGGCGATGATCACATCTCCTGGTTCGTATACCTCAAAACCCGGCGTTGCCTGTGTATCTTCCTCTGTGAGCGAGGCCGCTATACGCAACATCAAGCCCGAGTAGGTTATCAGTAAGCGAGTCCATAGTTTTACAGCTTCGGGGTCATCAAATATTCGTCGCATGAACTCCAATGCAGGGAACATCTGCAGGCTCGCGCCGTCTTCACTACCAAAGTAAACCGTAGAGTCAGGTACAGAAAGGCCCGTGATATCGGGTAACAGAATATCTCCGGCCTCCAGGGTATAAACAGTTCGATTTTGATAGCGTGCCGACAACGTACCGCTTTCGACAACGTACAGTTTGCCGCCATCAAATCCCTGAAAATTGCCAACGGCAGTGACTTCAACTTGCAGAGGAACAAACGGAATATTAATGGCCTCCAGCAAGGCTTCCACCAAATGCTGGTACTGCTGATTCAGGAAAGTAAAATCTTGCGCGAGTTCAGCATTCGCTAACATCGACACATCCTTTTTAATTGCACCGATGCCATATCCAGCACCAGAAAGATTGTTGCTTCAATCGTTTATAACACCACCGGAGAATACACTCAGGCCAGCGGCAAACATTATCGTCATATAGTAACAATTAAAACGCTCGGGGAGAACAAATACAGGGCACTCATACGGCCTCAGACTACCACTTGAAGTCCCATGCGCGTACTATTTCGTCACCTTATTCAAAACGCAGTTCCCGATATGAAAATCGCTTCAAATTCCGTCGCCAGCTTTCACTACACCCTGTCAGATGCAGAGGGGGCGGAGCTGGAAAGCTCCAGGGGAGCACAACCCACCGTCTATCTTCACGGTAGTAACGGCATTATCAAAGGCCTGGAAATCGCCCTTACCGACAAGGCGGCGGGCGATCAGGTGCAGGTCACACTCACCCCTGAAGAAGCTTATGGGCCAAGAAGAGAAGACCGCATACAACGTGTGCCAATGAAACATTTGATATTTAAGGGCAAGTTGCGCGCAGGTATGGCGGTACAACTCAATACCAGTGAGGGCAGACAACCCGTTACCGTCACCAAGGCGGGACGCCACAGCGCCGATATCGATACCAACCACCCTCTGGCAGGAAAAACACTGCAATTTGACATTGAGATTGTGGACGTTCGTGAAGCTACCGCCGACGAATTGAGCCATGGGCATGCCCACGGGCCGGGCGGACACCAGCACTGAGATGGAGTATCGCTGGCAGGTCACCGAGTTTGAACAGCTCGCCAATACCGCCCTCTACGCTTTGCTGCGACTCAGGCAAGAGGTGTTCTGTGTTGAACAAAACTGCGTCTATCTCGATATGGACAATCTCGATCAGGAGGCGACTCATATGCTGTGCTGGCGCGATACGCAACTAGTGGCCTACCTGCGCGCCCTACCCCCCGGCTTATGTTTCCCCGAAAGCTCGCTGGGCAGGATTGTCGTTTCACCGACGGCCAGAGGCACGAAGCTCGGCTACGAACTTGTGCAACGGGGAATACAGTTCAACGTTGAAAAGTGGCCCGACAGCAATATCCAGATCGGCGCCCAGGCGCATCTAAACGATTTTTATGGCGGTTTGGGCTTTGTGGCCGTCGGCGATAAATATATTGAGGATGGCATCCCCCATATTCACATGATCAGGCCGACCTTCAGCACTCGAGAAGAAACGTAACGGGACCATTATTAACAAGGCTTACCTGCATGTCGGCGCCAAAGACACCTGCCGCGACATCGGCGTGACGCTTCTGTAACTGCTCCAGGGTATACAAATAGAGCGGTTCTGCCAGCTCTGGCGACAACGCGCTGGAAAAGCCTGGCCGCAAGCCCTTTTGTGTATCCGCGCAGAGCGTAAATTGCGACACCAATAAGATGCCACCATCCACCTGGGAGATACTGCAGTTCATTTTACCGGCTTTATCGGCAAACACCCGGTAAGCCAGCAACTTATCGAGCATTTTATCGGCGGTCGATTGATCATCGCCTTTCGCAAGACCCAGCAAAACCAGAAGTCCAGAGTCAATCTGACCCACACAGGCGCCAGCGACATCGACCCGCGCCTGGCTTACGCGCTGCAATAGCGCCCTCATCGCGGGCCACGCCCTGAACGAGCGAGCAAGCTACGCTGGCGGCGACTAAACCCTGCCAGCTCGGCGACGTTCATG
The DNA here is from genome assembly GCA_036961345.1 of Halioglobus sp. Lineage (GTDB taxonomy): Bacteria > Pseudomonadota > Gammaproteobacteria > Pseudomonadales > Halieaceae > JBALVT01. Next base: position 19,854 of record JBALVT010000012.1, on the reverse strand, counting down.
CTCTTGCAACAACTTTTTGCGCAAACGAATACTGGTAGGAGTCACTTCAACCAACTCATCGTCCTCAATGAACTCCAGCGCCTGTTCCAGGGTATGCCGAATTGGTGGCGTCATCACCAGGTTTTCATCTGTACCGGCGGCGCGAATATTGGTCAGCTGCTTGGCCTTCGTCGGGTTAACCGTAAGGTCATTATTGCGGCTGTGCAGGCCGATAATCTGCCCTTCATAGACATCGACATTGGGATCAATAATCAAACGGCCCCGGTCCTGCAAGGTGAACAGAGAGTAGGCCAGAGTCTTCCCTTTCATGAGAGACACCAACACACCATTCATGCGGTGAATAATTTCAGCATTTTTAACCGGGCCGTAGTGGTCAAATACGTGAGTCAAAATACCGCCACCCGAGGTTAGGGTGAGAAACAAAGAACGGAAGCCAATCAGGCCACGGGCCGGAATAATGAATTCCAGACGCACCCGGCCCTTGCCATCTGGCACCATATTTTTCAGTTCCGCCCGGCGAATACCCAGTTCTTCCATGACAGAACCCTGGTGCTGATCTTCACAGTCAATCACCAGCTGCTCGTAAGGCTCCTGCATGACACCGTCGACTTCTTTCTGGATAACTTCAGGGCGAGAAACACCCAGCTCAAATCCTTCACGGCGCATACTTTCAATCAATACCGACAAGTGCAGCTCACCACGCCCGGAAACAACAAACTTGTCGGGCGTATCGCCTTGCTCCACGCGCAATGCGACATTGTGAATCAACTCGCGATCCAGTCGCTCACGGATATTTCGCGAGGTAACATATTTGCCTTCCTTGCCGGCAAAGGGTGAGTCGTTCACCTGGAAGGTCATGCTTACCGTGGGTTCATCCACAGAGAGCGCAGGAAGAGCTTCCACTTCGGCTGGATCACAAATCGTGTCAGAAATATTCAGCCCATCAATGCCGGTCACACAAACGATATCACCCGCTTCGGCCGATTCAACGTCAACCCGCTCGAGGCCATGATAGCCCATGACCTTGAGGATGCGTCCGTTGCGTTTACTACCCTCACCATCGACCACCGCAACCTGTGTGCTGGGCGTAAGAATGCCTCGGGTGATGCGACCAACGCCAATAACGCCAAGGTAACTGTTGTAATCCAGGGCACTGATCTGCATCTGCAGTGGACCGTCTGAATTGACCTTCGGCGCAGGCACTTTGTCGATGACGGTCTGGAACAGAGGCGTCATGTCGGTTGCCATGTCTTCATGATCCAAGCCGGAAATACCTTCAATGGCCGACGCAAAAATCACGGGGAAATCCAGCTGCTCCTCAGTGGCTCCGAGGCGATCGAACAGGTCAAACATCTGGTCTACCACCCAATCGGGACGTGCGCCAGGGCGGTCAATCTTGTTCACGACCACGATGGGGTTCAGGCCCTGCTCGAATGCTTTGGAGGTTACAAAACGCGTTTGCGGCATCGGCCCGTCAACTGCATCCACTAGCAGCAGCACCGAGTCAACCATAGACAGAACCCGTTCAACTTCCCCACCGAAATCGGCGTGACCAGGTGTATCCACGATGTTAATACGGTAACCATTCCATTTCAGGGCGGTGTTCTTGGCGAGAATAGTAATGCCTCGTTCTCGCTCCTGATCATTGGAGTCCATGATCCGCTCAGAGCCTTCAGCGCGGCGATCCAGAGTACCCGATTGCTGTAGCAGGCAATCGACCAAGGTGGTTTTACCATGGTCAACGTGGGCAATAATTGCGATGTTTCGAAGCTTGTCGATCAAGGGATTACCTCAGAGGGAAAGAGTCATGCAAAAAAGGGCGCGGATTATACCTCGAATCGCTCCTCATTGGCACCACCACGCCAACTATTCCCAATCACCTCAGGGCGCGTAGACTTTTACATCCAGCGCTGTTGAATCTTTCAGATGGCCAGCATGGAGACGACTCATGACGCCTTTACCGCAGTAGAGCATGTATGTCGTCCCTTCCGGTAGGCTCGCAAAGCGTGTATGGAGCTCATAAAACGGAATTTTCAACAAGGTGCTATGTACCTTCAAAGGCGACAACTCTTCCTCATCGGGGTGGCGAATGTCGATAATCGTACTGCCGGCAAGCGGCACGGCCAAGACTTCTACGTCGCTGCGATCCAGCGCGCCCTCATCTGCCAGGCGATCCACCCGCGTCTGGGTAGCGTTCTCAATAGCTCTGTCGAGAATTTCCATATCGAAATTGAGCTCGTCTGCCTCAATGCGCTCCAATCGAGCCCTGGTGGTTGGATTAACCGATATCACGCCGCAGTATTCAGGCATATTCGCGGCAAAGTCTTCTGTGCCAATTTCTGTCGCTGTGCGAATAATGTCCTCTTTGTCACTGGCAATGAGAGGACGCAATACCAGCCGGGGCGTCACCTGGTCAATTACACTGAGGTTTCGCAGTGTCTGAGAGCTGACCTGCGCCACACATTCGCCGGTAACCAATGCATCTATACCCAGCTCATCCGCCAGGTGGTCGGCCACTCGCAACATCATCCGTTTCAGAATCACCCCCATATAGCCGTCGCGAATACTGGTCAAAAGCTCCGCCACCACCTCCTCAAACGGAACACTGATGAACAGGACTTTCTGATTGCAGCCATATTTTTGCCACAAGTAGAGCGCCACTTCCTTCACCCCGACCTCATGATCTCGACCACCGAGGTTAAAAAACAAAAAGTGTGTTCGCATACCGCGCCTCATCGTCATATAACTGGCGACCGGAGAATCAAACCCTCCCGAGATCAACGACAGGACGGGATCAAGACTGCCTACCGGATACCCTCCCAGGCCACGATGGCGTTTGCGCACCACATAAAGCTGCTCTTTGCTGATTTCCAGTTCTACGGTCACATCAGGCTTTTTCAGCTTAACACCTGCTGCACCACTGCCCGCCATCAGTACGCCGCCTACATACCGCTCCACATCGATAGAAGTAAAGTTGTGGCGTCCGTTGCGCTTACAACGCACAGCAAAGGTCTTACCGACCAGGCGGTCCTCGTAAACCGCCATAGCCTGAGTGGCTATTTCATCCATAGTGCCCAGCGGATGCTCAGACACCTCGAGGATGTAGGTAATACCCGAGCAATTACGCATGACCTCAAGCAACTGCGCCAGAGTTTCCTCATCGGATACCTTGGTTTCTATCTGTATTTTGTCCCAATGTTTTATGAGTACAACTTGCGGGTCAATGTCCTTGAGCACCGATCGTAGATTTTCTAAGAGCCGGGAGACAAATCGGCGTCTAACAGGTTTACTTTTAATGGCGATTTCGGAGAAATACTTGACAACGAATTTCATAGGGTCCATAACATTCGCGGCTGTTCGGGGCGCGTAGTATACGGGCTTCGACGGCACATTTGGAAAAATCCCGGTTGTTATTCGATCGCATCACGGAGCAAATGCGCCATATTGGTGCAATACCGCCCTATAATAGTGCATGCCTAAAAAATTTACGACTGAAGCTAATAGATTTTCTATATAATTCATTGGCTTAGCGAAGGCTCTTTTTTGGCACATCTCTTGCTAATGGGTATGTGACAAAGAAGCCAGATATTTTCAGCGCCGTTAAGGCGCACGCTTTACCCGCTTAAAAACTAGGGCAGGCAGCGCCAGCCACAACATAATCCTCTGGAGGACTTATAAATGTCAGAGCAAACTCTGAATCTGATCAAAGAAAATGAAGCACGCTGGGTAGACCTGCGCTTTTCCGATACACGCGGCAAAGAACAACACGTGTCTATTCCCTCGACAGAAATCGATGACGATTTCTTTGAAGGCGGCAAAATGTTCGACGGCTCCTCAATTGCGGGCTGGAAAGGCATTAACGAATCGGACATGATTTTGATGCCTGATGACAGCACCTCTGTAATGGACCCTTTCACCGACGAAGCAACCATTATTTTGCGCTGCGACATCGTTGAACCCATGACAATGCAGGGCTATGAACGCGATCCACGCTCCGTGGCAAAACGCGCCGAAGAATTTCTGAAGTCTACCGGATTGGGCGACATTGCCTTTTTTGGCCCCGAGCCAGAGTTTTTCGTTTTTGACGATGTAAAATGGCACGCAGACATGAGCGGAGCGGGCTACAGCATCAATTCAGAAGAAGCCGCATGGGCCTCCAACCACTCTTTTGACGACGGCAATATTGGCCACCGTCCCGGCGTTAAGGGCGGCTATTTCCCCGTGCCTCCCGTTGACTCATTGCACGATATCCGCGCGGCAATGTGTGGAGCGATGGAACAAATGGGCCTACCTATTGAAGTACACCACCACGAAGTGGGAACGGCTGGCCAGTGTGAGATCGGCGTCAAGTTCAACACTTTGGTGAAAAAGGCTGACGAAGTTCAGATCCTCAAGTACTGCGTACACAATGTAGCGCATGCCTACGGTAAAACAGCGACCTTTATGCCAAAGCCTATTGTTGGTGACAACGGCAGCGGTATGCATGTTCACATGTCTATTGGCAAAGATGGCGAAAACGTATTTGCCGGCGACGGCTATGCCGGCCTTTCTGACACTGCCTTGTTTTACATCGGCGGCATTATCAAGCACGCCAGAGCGTTGAATGCATTTACAAACGCCTCGACCAACTCATACAAGCGCCTGGTTCCAGGCTTTGAAGCGCCCGTAATGCTCGCTTACTCAGCTCGCAATCGCTCGGCCTCCATCCGCATTCCCTACGAGCCAAACCCCAAGGGCAAGCGGGTGGAAGTTCGTTTCCCGGATCCCACCGCCAACCCATATCTGTCCTTCGCGGCACTGTTAATGGCTGGTATTGACGGCATCCAGAACAAGATTCACCCTGGCGACGCTGCAGACAAAGACTTGTATGACCTGCCCGCTGAAGAGGCCAAAGCGATTCCTACGGTTGCCTCAAGCCTGGATATGGCGCTTGCTGCACTGGATGAAGATCGCAGCTTTCTCACAGCTGGCTCTGTCTTTACCGACGATATGATCGACGCTTACATTGGGCTCAAGTCCGAGGAAGTCGAGAAGCTGAACATGACAACCCACCCGGTTGAGTTCGATATGTATTACTCCTTGTAAGCGCCAGCTTACATCGCTAAAAAGGGCCCCTCATCCGGGCCCTTTTTTTATGGGAACCTGTTACCCGACCCAAGCAAAATGGTGCCTTTTTTGATAGTGTAGAGGCATTGAAACTATCAGCAGGTGGAATTATGAAGCGATTGACACTCATTCTGTTACTCACTTTACCGATGACAGTAGCGGCCCAGATATACAAAACCACAGATAGCCAGGGCAATGTGGTCTTCACGGATAAGCCATCCTCTGCTGGCAAACCGGTTGAAGAAGTAAAGCTGCATACCACCAATACCGCGCCTCCTCCGCCTGATATCCCAAGACCTGCCTCTGCAGCAGCCGCCTCTGATACCGAGGAATCCGAGCAATCTAGCTACACCGTAGGAATAGCCAGCCCCGCCAATGAAACAACCATTCCCATGGGGCCAGGAAACTTCCTGCTTAGTGCAACTGTAGAACCCTCGCTAGCGAGCGGTGAAATGCTGCAATTACACATGGACGGTATTCCCTGGGGTGAACCTCAAGCTTCAGCTTCCTGGGGATTAACCAATATTTTTCGCGGCGGCCACGATTTCACCGTAAGCGTCCTTGGCACAGACGGCGCACCTTTAGTGAGTTCCACTCCGGTGCGGATCTACGTGATGCGACCCTCTATCAACAACAAAAACCGCAACTAATCTCTCTGGACAGCAGTGACTCACAGGCGCACTATTATGGTGCGCTTTCAGCACGCCCGCACACACCCCGAACCGCAACAATTGTTCCAAGCGGTTAAATTACTTTTATAGTTAGCGCTTACAAACTCCAATGGGCCTATATTTCATTGATTTTGGAATTAATCTCGAAATACACTATGTTGGCTCTAAAATTGCTATATGGATGTATTCGCCGTAATAAACGCTCACTCATGGGGCAATAATGCAACAAAACCAGGACATTCTGGACAATATCAGCACAGGGATCATTACCCTGGATGAAGATCTGAATATCCTCAGCATTAACGCTGCAGGGCAGGCATTGCTGGAGGCGTCCGCCTCACGCACACTGGGTATGCATGCTGGGCAATTGGTAGCCGGGGCGCAAGACTGGATCGAAAGCCTGGAACAGGCACTCGCACGCAACAGCCCTCTCACACGGCGGGGCATGCCTCTAACCCTGCTCACAGGGCAAGACATACACGTTGACCTTATTGTCAATCCCATCCCGGATGAGAGCAGCACAGTACGACTCATCGTGGAACTCCAAACGGTAGACAGGCTGCTGCGGATCAGTCGCGAAGAGGGAATGATTCACGCGCACGAAACGACTCGCGCAGTCATTCGAGGGCTGGCACATGAAATTAAGAACCCCCTTGGAGGTGTTCGAGGCGCTGCCCAACTGCTGGCCAAAGAACTACCTAACGACGCGCTTAAAGAGTACACACAAATTATTATTCGCGAAGCAGACAGGCTGCGCGATCTGGTCGACCGGCTATTGGGCTCACACCAACAAATGTCGATGACTAAGCTCAACATTCACGAGGTTTTGGAGCATGTACGCAACCTATTGAATGCCGAGTCCGGCAATCAGGTCATTATTAACCGCGATTACGACCCCAGTATTCCCGAAATCACCGGAGACAGAGCGCAACTCGTACAGGCAGTTCTAAATGTAATGCGCAATGCGTTCCAGGCAGCCAAAAAACCCGAGAACTGCCAGATTACGTTGCGCACGCGCGCTCAGCGCCAGTTCACCATTGGCGCAAAGAGGCACCGACTGGTGACGCGAATTGATATTACCGATAACGGACCAGGAGTACCTGAGGAATTGCTACCCTCTATTTTCGTTCCGATGGTAACCGGCCGCGCCCAGGGCACTGGCCTGGGGCTATCCATCACACAATCCATTGTTAGCCGCCACGGAGGGCTGATCGAATGCAGCAGCGAACTGGGGGAAACAACCTTCACGATCTATTTACCCATGGAATCAAATGATGCGTAAACAAACTAAAGTCTGGGTCGTAGATGACGATAGTTCCATTCGCTGGGTGTTGGAAAGAGCACTCAACCAGGCCGATATAAGCAACAGTAGCTTCGAGGATGGCGAGCGACTCCTGGAGAGCCTGGCCACTGAACAGCCAGAAGTCATAATCAGTGACATCCGCATGCCGGGCGTCGATGGCCTCGAGCTTCTGTCCATTATCAATGAGGCCCACCCGGATCTGCCGGTTATTATCACCACCGCACATTCTGACCTGGATAGCGCAGTAGCCTCCTATCAGCGCGGCGCCTTCGAGTATTTGCCCAAACCTTTTGATATTGACGAGGTGATAAGTATCACCGAACGTGCTCTGGCACACGCCAGTGAAAAACGCGGCGAAGTGGTACCACTCGAAGTGCTGCCCGAAACCCAGATTATTGGTGAAGCTCCGGCCATGCAGGAAGTATTCAGGGCCATTGGGCGGCTGGCTCACAGCAATATTACCGTGCTTATCAACGGCGAATCGGGCACAGGCAAGGAATTGGTGGCTCGGGCGCTCCACCGGCATAGCCCTCGTGCCATTAAGCCATTTATCGCTCTGAATATGGCCGCAATACCCAAAGACCTTATGGAGTCTGAACTATTTGGTCATGAAAAAGGCGCGTTTACAGGTGCCAACGCCAAACGCGAAGGACGTTTTGAACAAGCCGACGGTGGCACTTTATTCCTCGATGAAATCGGTGACATGCCCGCGGATACCCAAACTCGCCTTCTGCGTGTACTGGCAGATGGCGAATTTTATCGGGTTGGCGGTCATGTCTCCGTCAAAGCGGATGTTCGCATTATCGCGGCCACCCATCAGGACCTGGAACTGTTGGTACAACGCGGTGATTTCAGGGAGGATCTATTTCACCGCCTGAATGTTATACGGATTCATATCCCCAAACTGGCGGAACGACGGGAAGACATTCCACGCCTGATGCAGTTTTTTTTACAGAAGGCTGCAGAAGAATTAGGCGGCGAACCGAAAGTACTGTTGCCAGAAACCACAAAATTTCTCACCGAGCTGGACTGGCCCGGTAACGTACGCCAGCTGGAAAATACCTGCCGATGGCTTACCGTCATGGCGTCCGGGCGCGAAGTTCACCTGGGAGATCTGCCCCCGGAACTGGGCATGAGCACAGCACCAGCAGTCGTGAACGAACAAACCGAGTGGCGAGGACTGCTACATCAATGGGCCCGCAACGAACTGCTGCAAGGCAAGCAGCATATTCTGTCTGAAGCTGTGCCCGAATTCGAACGCGTCCTTATTGAAGTTGCATTGGCCCACTCCCAGGGGCGTAAGCGCAACGCGGCAGAACTACTGGGCTGGGGCAGGAATACGCTAACCAGAAAGATGAAAGAGTTAAATATGTAGTCCACCCGTAAGGGCGGCTAGGCGCCCCCGGCTAGGCGCCCCCAACAAAATCCTGCTGTCGCCATGCTTCGTAGCTGATTATGGCCACCGCGTTGGATAGGTTGAGGCTACGGCTGTTTGCCCGCATGGGTATGCGTACCCGCAGTTGCGGTGAAATACCCGCCAGCACAGACTCGGGTAGCCCACTGGTTTCTGATCCAAATAACAAAACGTCCTGAGGCCGGTACGCCACAGCAGCATGATTAACCGAACCCTTGGTAGTGCAGGCAATAATACGGCACCCTGCCAAACTTTTTTCGAATGCGGCAAAATTAACATGGCGAGTCACGTTGGCCATGTCGTGATAGTCCAGCCCGGCCCGCCTGACATTTTTTTCTTCGAGATTGAATCCAAGAGGCTCGATAAGATGCAGCGGGCAGCCATTGTTGGCCGCCAGACGAATAATATTACCGGTATTGGGAGCAATGCGGGGTTCGTACAGCGCTATATGGAACATTGCACGCCCCCCTTAAAGTGAAAGCCGGACTACTGCAAGCTACTGCGAGCTACTAGTGAGTAGCTGCCGCTTCCGTACCGCCTTCTGCCGCCTGGTTTTGCGCCTGCGTCAGTGCTTGTTGATATAGGGCGTCAAAGTTGACCGGTGCAAGCATCACGGGAGGAAAACCACCCTTAACGCACACAGAATCAATATTTTCACGAGCGTAGGGGAACAGGATATTGGGCGCTGCAGTGCCCAGAATACGGCGTAGATCTTCGCCCTCGAAACCGGTTATAAAGAAAATGCCGGCTTGCTGCACTTCGATCAAAAAGGCCGTTTCCTCTTCCACTTTTGAGGTAATGGTGATGGTCAGAACAACTTCATAATTATTCTGATCATCAATCTTGTCACTCTTGGTATTGAGTTCAACATTGACCTTGGGCTGCCACTGCTTCTTAAAAATATCAGGTGTGGAAGGTGACTCAAAAGACAAATCTTTAGCGTATATACGCTGCATTACAAATTGCTGCTGTGGCGGCTCCTGGGCCCCTGCTTGAACGTCTTCCTCTGCCATTTCTTTTCTCCGCTTTGTTTATTAAAAGGTTGTTTGTTTGCTGCGCTGACGTTACGCCGCGCTAAGTAAATTGTCCAACTGTCCCTGGCGCTCCAACAGATACAAATCATCAAAGCCACCTATATGGCGCTTACCGATCCAAATCTGGGGCACGGTATGTTGGCCACTGAGCTCTATCATTTCCCGCCTAACATCGGGCAAGCCGTCGACAGCGATATCTTCATAATTGACTTTTTTGCCATCCAGAAGGCTCCTGGCCCTCATGCAGTAGGGACAAAAACGTGTGGAATACATTTTGATTTCAGTTGGCATATTTATCAGCTGCTATCTTACTGTCGGTAACTGCAGGTTTCCCCACTCCATCATGCCACCGCTCATCTTATAAACGCGTTCAAAGCCATTTGCCTTGAGCTGTTTTCCGGCTGCACTGGCCTGCTGGCCCATCTTGCATACTAAAATGATGGGGCTGGATTTGTGTTTTTCAAGCTCTCCAAGTCTAGACTCGACTTTGGTCGCGGGAATATTCAAGGCCTCGACAATGTGCCCCTGCTTATAATCACCGGCATCGCGCAAATCCAAAAACACGCCATTTTCACTGTTCACCATATTTATGGCTTGCTGAGGCGACAATGAAGGGCCCGATTTTCGCGATTCGTGAAAAACCAACATCGCAATAACGGCTAGCAGTGCAGCCACTGTAGGCCATTGCTGGGCGACAAATTCGAGAATTAAATCCATGATTGTGCTCTTTCTATACCTGCAGGGGAAAATTACCAAGCAACCGGCACAGATAAAGACTCCGGCATGCTCAAAAAGGCGGCAATTATACTGCGGTGACTCCGATCAAGTCTATGTTATCGAGCCCACAGACAAGGTAAAATGCCGAGCTTGAGCTACACGCCCGACATCACTCGTATTCTGGAAACGCTATGACCCAAAACGGCAAGAAGACCACTGCCCTGATCATTCTGGATGGCTGGGGCCACCGCGAGGAAACTCGGGACAATGCTATAGCCCATGCACACACACCCAATTGGGATCGGCTATGGAGCCAGGCCCCACATACGTTGATTTCAGCGTCTGGCCTGGATGTTGGATTGCCTGACGGCCAGATGGGAAATTCCGAAGTCGGTCATATGAGCCTGGGATCTGGCCGAGTCGTCTACCAAAACATCAGCCGTATCGACAAAGCCATTGCCGACGGGAGCTTCAATAGCAACAGCGCCTATGTGAGTGCCATCGACAAAGCCACCGCAGCTGGAGGAGCCGTCCATATACTTGGCTTATTGTCACCCGGCGGCGTTCACAGTCATGAAAACCAGATCATGGCCGCCATTAAGCTGGCGGCAGAGCGGGGCGCCACAGCGGTCTATGTGCACGCCTTTCTCGACGGTCGCGACACACCACCGCGCAGCGCCGCCCATTCTCTGGAAAAAGTTGATGACCTGCTGTCCTCACTAAATTGCGGCCGAATCGCCACAATTATTGGCCGCTATTATGCAATGGACCGCGACAACCGCTGGGACCGCATTGAAATGGCCTATCAACTACTCACCCAGGGAAAATCAGATTACTCGGCCACCACAGCTGTTGAAGGCCTGAAAGCGGCTTACCAACGCGATGAAAACGATGAATTTGTCAAAGCTACAGTAATTTGTAACAGCAATGATGAGCCTGCACTTGTGGCTGATAACGACGCCATACTGTTCATGAACTTCCGGTCGGATCGCGCTCGACAGCTCACGCACACGTTCGTCGATAGGGGATTCGACAAGTTTGAGCGACAACTCGTGCCCGCACTCTGCGATTTTGTGATGACCACAGAATATGCCGCTGACATAGACACTCCGATCGCATTTCCTTCCGAATCTCTGAACAATGTTTTGGGTGACCACCTTGCTCAACTGGGAAAAACCCAGTTGCGAATCGCCGAAACAGAAAAATATGCGCACGTAACCTTCTTTTTCAGCGGTGGCCGGGAGGCCCTGTTTGAGGGAGAAGAACGCATTATGATCCCCTCCCCCGATGTCGCTACTTACGACTTAAAGCCGGAGATGAGCGCCCCGGAACTCACAGACAAACTGGTAGAGGCGATAGCTTCTGGTCGCCATGATCTCATTGTCTGCAACTATGCCAACGGCGATATGGTAGGTCACACCGGTGTTTTTGAAGCGGCGATAAAAGCTGCCGAAACCCTCGATATTTGCCTAAAACGCGTTGAGAGCGCTCTTCTGGAAAATGGCGGGCAAGCTCTGGTGACCGCAGATCACGGCAATTGTGAACAGATGACCGACTACGAATCCGGCCAGCAGCATACCCAGCACACTACCGAGCTGGTGCCACTGGTTTACATCGGCTCGAACCCGGCGACGCTGGACGCCTCAGGTGGCATACTCGCTGATATCGCGCCAACACTCCTGGCCATGATGGGCCTGCCCGTCCCAGAGGAAATGACAGGCAACAATCTCGTGGAGATCGTGCGCTGAAGGTGAGCCAAAGAAAATATCAGCGCAGGGGCTCACTCTTTATGGCCGTACTCGGCTTGTGTTTTTGCCTGGGTGCGCAGGGCCAATCCGATGAGGAGCGAGCCAGGCAACAGCTTAAAAAACTGCAACTGGATATCCAGCGCGTCAGCAAGGAAATTTCCAGCGAAAAGGCCCGCAAAAATACGCTTCAAGACCAGCTGAAAGATGCCGAGCTCAAGCTCGGGGCTCTGCAGGGAAAAATTCAGGCGAATGAGAAATCGCTGGTCAAGGCGCGCGAACAGCTGGCCGATTTGAAAATACAACGCAGTGAACTCGAGGCGGCGCGCGACCGGCAGCGAGAGTCGATATCCGAAGAGTTAAAAAGCGCCTACCAGATGGGACGCCAGGGACAGGTCAAAATACTGCTCAACCAGGAACAGCCTGACACCGTCGCCAGAACCATGGCCTACCACCGATACTTCCTCGCCGCACGCAGCGAACACATAGCCACCTACCGCAAAACGCTCGAACAAATAGCCGCCCTGGAACCAAAAATTTCTGCTCTATCTGTGAGCCTGGAGGAAACAGGCCGCACTCTTGAGCAGCAGCGCAAGAGTCTCGGTGTCGCACAGAAAAACAGACAGCTTGCCGTAGCCAATCTGGCAGCAAGCATTCAAAGTAAAGGCGGCAAACTCAAACAAATGGAAGGTGACCGCAAGGAACTCGAGCGACTTCTCGAAGCCATTGAAATTGCCGTTGTAAACCTTCAGGTGCCGGATAACTACAAAGCGTTTAAATCCGCCAAGGGAAAAATGCCCTGGCCAGTCGCAGGCCGCAAACCCAACAATCGCTACGGCAAATATCGCAACGAGGGAAAAATGCGCTGGCAAGGTGTATCTATCCCCGCCCGCGAGGGAACCTCGGTAACGGCTATACATCACGGCAGGGTTGTTTATGCAGACTGGTTTCGCGGTTCCGGACTACTGCTGATCATTGATCACGGGGACGGTTACATGAGCCTCTATGCCCACAATCAGACACTGCTCCAGGAGGTTGGCGAGTGGGTGACAGCCGGCACTCCAGTAAGCACCGTGGGCAGCAGTGGGGGCCAGGACAGTGCGGCGCTCTATTTTGAGATCAGGCACCAGGGCAAACCCACTAATCCGACGCTCTGGTGTCGCGGATAATAAAGCTTGGGAAGCTTTCTACAGCTCCTATAATCGCTCCCGAATAGGTTACACTTGCCACATTGATCTTTTTTGTAGGTGATTTTCACCAGGCGGTAACGATGAACTATTTCCCATTCAGCAAAAAATCCTTGGCAGCAGCGCTTTTTGCCTGCTCGCTGGCAACACCTATTTCGGCCTATGCGGTTGAAGAGGAAAAAGGCCAGCTGCCACTGGAGGAACTTCGAACATTTGCTGACGTATTCAACCAGATCAGAGCTGGCTATGTGGAAGAGGTCAACGACAGCACCTTACTGGGATACGCCATAGAGGGCATGTTGATGGGCCTTGACCCTCACTCTGCCTATTTGACCCGCGATGCCTTTGAGACACTTCAAGACACTACCTCCGGTGAATTTAGCGGCCTGGGTCTAGAGGTGGGAATGGAAGATGGCTTTGTAAAAATTATTTCTCCCATTGATGGCAGTCCTGCTTCAGAGGCTGGCCTGCAAAGCGGTGATGTCATTCTCAAACTGGATCAGGCGCCCGTTCAGGGAATGAGCCTTTCGGATGCAATAGATCTGATGCGAGGCCCAAAAGGCAGCGAGATAGAACTTTCAATTGGGCGGCCGGGCGAAAGCCAGCCATTTGACGTTACCCTTGTGAGGGACACCATCAAGGTTGCCAGTGTGCGTGAACGCATGCTGGACTCAGGGTATGGGTATATTCGTATTGCCCAATTCCAGACTCGCACCGGCGAAGATGTCGCCAAGTCGCTTAAAAAGCTCACCGAAGAGGACGAACTAAAAGGTCTAGTGCTGGATTTACGCAATAACCCCGGCGGTATCTTGCGCGCCAGCGTAGATGTGTCGGGGCTATTCATGGATGGCGGATCAGTGGTTTATACCGAGGGCCGCCTGGCAAATTCCGCCATGCACTACGACGCAAGCGCGGGGGACGCCAGTGGCGGCATACCGTTGGTTGTTCTAATTAATGGCGGTTCAGCCAGCGCGTCGGAAATCGTCGCCGGCGCATTACAGGATCACAGCCGTGCGGTTATCATGGGAACAAAAAGTTTCGGCAAGGGTTCGGTGCAAACGATTATGCCCCTGTCAGATTCGCGCGCAGTAAAACTCACCACGGCGCTGTATTTCACGCCGAACGGCCGCTCAATACAGGCGCAGGGCATTGTTCCTGATATTCCGGTATCGCGCGCCAAGGTCACCGCCATTAAATCCAGCCGCCGTATCAGCGAAGCAGACCTGACCAGACACCTGGATAATACCAAAGGCGATGGCACGGATAGTGCGGCAGAGGTATCCAGAGCGGCCGCCAATGAGTTACTCTCTACGGACAACCAATTATACGAAGCCCTGACCTTATTAAAGGGCCTGAATATACTGGGAATGCGCAATCAAAAATCCCAGGACGTAACAAAACCCGATGCAACAAACGCGGAGCATGGAGAAACCTGAATCAAATAACCGGGGCGCTAGGCATATTCACCGATTTTCATTATTTCTGATTGTACTTTTGCAGTGCCTTACTTTGGGTGTAAAGGCAGAAGGTGTTTTGGCTGCGAAGCACGACAAAAAACTGGTCATCATCATTGATGACATTGGCCACCATCTGTCTCCGGGAAAAGCAGCCGTTGATCTACCCTGGAAATTAAATATCGCTGTTCTACCCTATACCCCACACGGAAAAGCACTGGCGGAACGAGCGCACCGCTCCGGCAAGGAAGTATTGCTACACGCTCCCATGAGCACAATAGGCAGAATTCCACTGGGGCGCGGAGGATTAACCCACGAACTCGATGAGCAGGAGTTTCGCCAAACTCTGGCTGAAAACCTGTTACAGATACCCCATATTCGTGGCATTAACAACCACATGGGCAGCGACCTGACCCAAAGGCGCATACAAATGGGCTGGGTAATGGATGAATTGCAGAAACGGGATCTGTATTTTGTGGACTCAAGAACCAGCCACGAATCAGTCGCAGCCAATACGGCTGAGCATTACGGTGTGCCCAATTTGTCCCGACAGATTTTTCTCGACAACGAACGCAACCCCCTCGCGATCGAAAAGAAACTCAGAGAAGTCATGGATTTGGCCGACAGTCACGGCATGGCAGTGGCCATAGGCCACCCCTATCCAGAAACGATACGCTCATTGAAAGCGATGCTGCCGCAACTGGAAGCCATGGGAATTCGTCTGGCTTATGTGTCGGAGCTGTTTCCGGCAAACGCTGGAAACTACAGCCTTACCTCAACACCTGAAGCTGACATATAAGCTTTTGCTTCTGGCACTGAAAACTCCCCAAAGTGGAAAATACTGGCAGCAAGCACTGCATCAGCACCACCAATTTTAACACCGTCTACCAGATGATCCAGGTTGCCGACTCCGCCAGAAGCGATGACAGGGATTTCAACCGCATCGCTGATGGCACGGGTAACACCCAATTCAAAACCATTCCTGGTGCCATCGCGATCCATACTGGTTAAAAGTATTTCACCTGCACCCAGTTCAGCCATTTTTACGGCCCAGGCAACCGCATCAATACCGGTAGGTTTGCGCCCACCATGGGTAAAAAGTTCCCAGCGAGGCTTGCCATCGACATCCTCAACGCGCTTGGCATCAATGGCCACTACAATGCACTGCGAACCAAAACGCGAAGCGGCCTCACGCACCAGTTCAGGGTTGTGAATCGCCGCCGTGTTGATGCTGACTTTATCGGCCCCGGCGTTGAGCATGGTACGAATATCTTCCACCTCACGAATACCGCCGCCAACGGTCAGCGGGATAAACACTTCAGAGGCTATTTTTTCTACCGTGTGCACCGTGGTATCACGGCCTTCATGACTGGCGGTGATATCCAGAAAAATGATTTCATCGGCGCCCTGTTCGTTGTAACGCTTGGCAATTTCCACCGGGTCACCGGCGTCGCGGATGTCGACAAAGTTCACACCTTTTACAACGCGACCGTTTTCGACATCCAGACAGGGGATAATTCGTTTGGCCAAAGCCATTGTCAGGAACCCTCATCACACAGACGTTGCGCCTGAGCAACATCCAGCGTGCCTTCATAAATCGCACGACCGGTGATAGCGCCGCAAATGCCTTCGCTGGCCACGGCATTCAGCGCGCGAATATCATCCAGATTAGTAATGCCGCCGGAGGCTATAACGGGAATACTCGAAGCACGCGCCATCTCAACCGTGGCTTCCACATTCACACCTTGCATCATGCCATCTCTGGCTATATCGGTATACACGATAGCGCTGACGCCATCCGACTCAAATTGCTTGGCCAGATCATGGGCATGAATTTCGGAGACCTCCGCCCAGCCATCGGTTGCCACCAGGCCGTCGCGGGCATCCAGGCCCACTATCACTTTACCGGGAAACGCCTTACAGGCCTCGGCAACAAACGCTGGTTCTTTAACGGCCTTGGTACCGATAATGACAAAACTGACCCCGGAGCGCACATAGTGCTCAATGGTTTCCAGATCGCGAATACCGCCGCCAATTTGCACCGGTAGATCCGGGTAGGCGCCTGCAATGGCAGTCACAACCTCACCGTTAACCGGCTCGCCCGCAAAGGCGCCATTTAAATCAACCAGGTGCAAGCGTCGGCAGCCAGCGTCAACCCAGCGCTTGGCCATGGCCACGGGGTCGTCAGAAAAGACGGTACTGTCGTCCATTAAACCCTGGCGCAAGCGCACGCATGCCCCGTCTTTCAAATCGATTGCAGGGATTATTAGCATGTTCCATTCCACTCCAGGAAATTGCGCAGCAATTGAAGCCCTGCGGTGTGGCTTTTTTCCGGGTGAAACTGCACCGCGAACAAATTATCTCGCGCCAGCGCCGCATTGGCCGACACACCATATTGCACCTCGCCCGCAACGAGGCTTCTATCTTGAGCATCCACATAATAACTGTGCACAAAATAGAATCGAGAGTTGTCGGCAATGCCATTCCACATGGGGTGTGCTTGCACCAGCTGCACTTCGTTCCAGCCCATGTGCGGCACTTTCAGCCGCTCACCTTGTGCATCGTGTAGCGGCTTACCAAAAAAGCGCACCTCACCAGGAATAATATCCAGACAATCCACGCCGCCATTCTCTTGCGAATGGGTCATCAGAGCCTGCATACCCACACAAATCGCGAGCACGGGTTTGTGCTGCTCCTGCAGCACATCAATGAGCAACTCGTCGCACTTAAGACGGCGAATTTCACTCATGCAATCGCGAATCGCGCCCACACCTGGAAATACCACACGATCTGCGCGGCGAATGAGTTCTGCGTCGTGGGTTACCAACACCTCATCGGCACCAACGTGCTCCAGCGCGCTGGCAACCGAGTGCAAATTACCCATGCCGTAATCAATGACGGCAACAATTCCGCTCATTGTAGTGTTCCACTTTCGTTCATCAGACTACAAAACGCCTTTGGTAGAGGGGGTGATACCCGCCATACGAGGATCTGCCGAAAGCGCCATGCGCAGCGCGCGCCCAAAGGCCTTAAATACTGTTTCTATCTGGTGGTGGCTGTTGTCACCGCGCAGATTGTCGACATGTAACGTTACCTTGGCGTGATTGACAAAACCCTGAAAGAATTCCATAAACAAATCCACATCAAAACCGCCCACTGCAGAGCGGGTGAAGGGGACGTGAAATTCCAGGCCCGGCCGGCCGGAGAAATCTACCACGACACGTGACAACGCCTCGTCCAGCGGCACGTAGGCATGGCCATAGCGCAAGATGCCTTTTTTGTCGCCAACCGCTTCAGCGACTGCCTGCCCCAGTGTAATACCGATGTCTTCCACCGTATGGTGGTCGTCGATGTGGAGATCACCTTCGGCTTTGATATCGAGGTCAATCAAGCCGTGACGAGCTATCTGATCCATCATGTGCTCCAGAAACGGAACCCCGGTATCAAAATTTACTTTGCCGGTGCCGTCCAGGTTCACAGTAACCGTGATCTGGGTTTCCAAAGTATTGCGCGCCACCGTGGCGATGCGGTCAGCCATTAATCTCTCCTCAATCCCGCGCAAACAGCGTTGCCGTAATTATTGGGGCGGGTACCCAAAAAGCGGGCCATTATAAAAGAAAAGGAAGCTAAATTCACTGGCGGTATTACCATTTGAGCATTACCCTACGGGGCTTCTTTGGCGATACAAAAACAGCTATGCCCCGCTTAAAACCTTTTGCCCTGCGCGTACTGGAATGGTTCGATCATTCCGGGCGCAAAGACCTGCCCTGGCAAGACGATACCAGCTCCTATCGCGTATGGGTGTCTGAAATCATGCTGCAGCAAACTCAGGTGAAAACGGTTATCCCCTATTTTGAACGTTTTATGCAAACTTTCCCCAGTGTGGAAGCACTCTCCAGGGCCGATCAGGACCAGGTGTTACATCTGTGGACCGGCCTTGGGTATTACGCACGAGCGCGCAATCTGCACAAAGCGGCGCAACGGGTATGCGATGACCTGGCGGGGGAATTCCCAAATTCGGTCGAGGCCCTGTGTGAATTGCCCGGTATCGGCCGCTCTACGGCCGGGGCGATACGCAGCATTGCTTTTGGGCTGCCGGCGACCATCCTCGATGGCAACGTAAAACGCGTACTCGCCAGACATCAGGCCGTTGCCGGATGGCCCGGACAAACCCCCGTTCATAACAAGCTGTGGGAAATTGCAGACAAATACACACCCGTAGAGCGCAACGGCGATTATTCCCAGGCGATGATGGACCTTGGTGCTACCTTATGCACACGCTCATCTCCACTGTGCTCGCAGTGCCCGGTGCAAGCCGACTGCGTGGCTTTGACGCAGGGCGAAACGCAAGCATATCCCGGCAAGAAGCCACGGAAAAAACTACCGGTTAAATCCACAGTATTTGTGATGATAAAAGCAGCCAATGGCGATATTTTGCTCGAAAAGCGCCCTTCCAGCGGGATTTGGGGCAGTCTGTGGTGTTTTCCGGAGGTCAACAATCTCGAAGAAGCCACGATTCGCTGTCTCGATGACTGGGGCGTTGAACCTTCCAGCACTAATTTCTGGGAGCCATTTCGCCATACTTTTAGCCACTACCATCTGGATATTCAGCCGCTTCAGTTAACACTCCCCGGCAATCCGGAAACAGTCATGGAAGCAGACCAACAGCTCTGGTATAACGTTGACCAGCCACCGCGAATCGGTCTGGCGGCCCCCGTAGCCACCTTGCTGAAAAAGCATACAACCCGATAGCGCCCACTTACCAAGCTCGTTATGGACAAAAGCCATGTCACGCACCGTTTTTTGCAAAAAATACCAACAAGAACTGGAAGGCCTGGATGCCCCACCCTACCCCGGCCCCAAGGGCCAGGAACTGTTTGAGACGGTCTCAAAACAGGGCTGGGCCGACTGGCAGGCACATCAAACCATGTTAATAAATGAGAAACACCTAAGCCTGGTAGACCCTGAAGCACGCAAATACCTGCAACAGGAAATGGACAAGTTTTTCTCAGGCGAAGAGTACGACAAAGCCGAGGGATATGTTCCGCCCAGCGACTAACCACAAGAACTTGACTCTGCGTTCATCCGAGGGTTTAATACGCGCCTTTCGTGAAAACGCTTCTTGCAAACGAAAAAGCCCGGATAGCTCAGTCGGTAGAGCAGGGGATTGAAAATCCCCGTGTCGGCAGTTCGATTCTGTCTCCGGGCACCATTTACATATTA
>JBALVT010000129.1:0-12382 GCA_036961345.1 Halioglobus sp. | reverse complement strand
AGACCGACAAAAAAACACGACAATGTTAACTCCAGGCGGAAAAATTTACTGGCGAGCAAAGCCACCAGAGTTAAACCACCAAGTGCCAGGATCTGAGCGAGTACCTCGGTAACCATCTCCACATTGCTCCCAATTATTTTTTGCCATTATGATGTCGCTTAGGATAGGTTTGTTACCGCTATATATTCAGTCCTGGTGGAGGGAACCGGCTGATCTTCCGCAAGAGATACAGACTTGCCACCGTTTTCAATGATTCGAACGTGTTTACGTTCCAGCTTACGGGGTTGGGTCACGCCGCAAGAATGTGCAATCATTCCAACACCGTAAACCATCTTATTGGCAAAATTCGCTACTCGAACCGCTTTGTCCTCGGGCACAAGCCCCCGCTGCAAATCCGGCTTATGCGTGGTTATTCCGGTAGGACAGGTATTTTTATTGCACTGCAGCGCTTGAATACAGCCAAGAGCGAACATAAACCCACGCGCAGAAGTGACAAAATCTGCGCCTACCGCAAGTGCCCAGGCCACCTTGCCAGGCGTTATCAACTTGCCAGAAGACACAACACGTATTCGATCGCGTAAACCATAGCTGTGCAGCGCATTGACCACCAGCGGTAAACTTTCCTGTAGTGGCATTCCCATATAGTCCATCAGGGGCTGCGGCGCGGCGCCGGTACCGCCATCCGCACTGTCTATAGTGATAAAGTCTGGTGCGCTGGCAATGCCCCTTCGGTGAATCTCCTGAAACAGATCATCAAAGAAATCCAGCTGACCTACTACCATTTTAAACCCGACCGGTTTGCCAGTTACCTGGCGTATTCGCCCTATCATATCCAACAAGTCACCCACGTTTTTAACATCCTCATGCCCATTGGGGCTAATGGAATCTTCTCCTGCAGGAATACCTCGAATGCTCGCGATCTCTTCGGTGACTTTTATGCCAGGAAGAATACCTCCCTTACCCGGCTTTGCGCCCTGGCTGAGTTTGATTTCAAACATACGGACTTGTTCGTGATCGGCTATGGCGCGCAATCTCTCATCACAAAGCTTGCCATCTGAATTACGCACACCATATTTTGCGGTACCTATCTGGTAGACAATATCGCAGCCGCCAGCCAGGTGGTAGGGTGAAAGGCCTCCCTCCCCCGTATTCATCCAGATTCCCGCCTCCCGGGCGCCATTAGCCAGCGCCAGAATAGCGGGTTTTGAAATGGCGCCATAGCTCATGCCGGACACATTAATGATCGCTTTGGTTGTATAGGGCGTTTCGCAGTTTGCGCCGCCAACCGTAATGGGCTGCGGCTCCGCGACATCTTCAGAGAGAGTGGGAAAAGCACTATTGAGAAATATGGCATCGCCCTTCTGATTGAGTGGGCGAGTAGAACCAAAAGCGATCGTCGTATCAATCTTTTTGGCAGCTTTATACGCCCAGGAGCGCTCCGCACGGTTGAAAGGCAACTCCTCTCGGTCCATGGCGAAGAAATATTGCCGGAAAAACTCCCCCAAATGCTCGAAAAAGTAACGAAACCGCCCGACCACCGGATAGTTCCTACGGATGGTTTGTGAGGTCTGGGTTATATCAACCAGATAAATAACAAAAACGAGTAAAATACCGACACCAAACAAAAACAATAGTGTCAGTGCTCCCCACTGAATAACCGCTTGAGCCAACTGTTGAAGATTATCCATTATGTTTTTCCTCGCCTAAAAATAGTTGCAAACTATATGGTGCAAGTAAGCTCGCCCAGCCTCTGGGTTAGCTTCTGATTCTCACGATAATCAATGGGCACGACTATCAGACTCGGGCCGCGATGATCTGCCGCTTTTTGTAAAGCACCCAAAAGCAACTCGCTGTCTTCGACGGACTGAAAATCCCATCGAAAAGATTTTGCTAGCAATTCCCAGTCGGGATTATCGAAAGATAAATCGGTGTGTTTGCCAAAGTGCGCCCACTGCTTCCAGGCAATCAGGCCGTAGGCATTGTCTTCCCAAACCATCATTGTAATATTGCTATTGAGGCGAGAGGCAGTTTCCATTTCCTGTACATTCATCAAAAACCCGGCGTCGCCAGCGATGCCAAGAATTTTTCGATCAGGATCAACAATTGCAGCTGCAATTGCACCTGGTAGCGCAAAACCCATAGAGCAGAATCCATTCGGAATCAAACAACCGTTGGGGGTTTTGCAATGGTAGTGCCTGGCAATCCACATTTTGTGTGCGCCTACGTCTGACAATAACAACCCATCTTCGGCATAGACTTGCTGTACATCGTGCAGCACTTTTTGCGGCTTTATGACCCCTTTCGTTTGGTCCGCGTTGTACTCATTAAGCTCAGCACTCATTTCGTCCCGCGTTCGCGCCTGCTGCCCCAATTCGAAACTGAAGCTGCCCGCCTCTTTCAAAGCAGCAACTAATAATTCGAGTGTATCGGCCACATCACCTACCAGTTCAACACCCGGGTGATAGGCACTGTCAATTTCAGCGGGTAGAAAGTCGATATGTATAATCGTTTTACTGCCGTCGGCGTTCCACAGCGACGGGTGATATTCAACCATGTCGAAGCCCACCGCGATGACCAAATCGGCGGCATCTATGGCACAGGTACCAATATCCTTGGTGCCAAGCCCAATGGTATAAAGCGACTGTGGGCACTCTGGATCAATCGCCCCCTTGGCCATGAAGGTGTTTAATACACCAATTCCCGTTAATTCGACCAAATCGCGCAGATGTTCACTACTGCGTTTGCGCACACAACCATTGCCGGCGAGAATGACCGGGCGGCGAGCTGCCCGGATACGTTCCACAGCAACCGCTATCATTTGCGCATTTGCCGCCGATCTACGAAAACGAACCGGTTTCATGGGAAGCACCTGGGTGTCGTGTTCGGCGACATCTTCAGGGAGTTCGATTAACACCGCACCGGGTTTTTCACTGCGGGCAATGCGCACGGCCTTACGCATCACCTCAGGAATGCTATCGGCGTGAATAATGGTAGTAGCCCATTTAGTAACGGGTTCAAACATTTTGACCACATCCATGATCTGATGTGATTCCTTATGAAGACGCCGGGTACTGCCTTGCCCGGTAAGTACTAACATCGGCGAGCGGTCCATATTGGCATCGGCTACACCGGTAATAAGGTTGGTAGCGCCCGGACCTAACGTGCCCAGGCACGCTGCTGGAGAACCCGTGAGACGGCCGTAGATCTCCGCCATAAAAGCCGCCCCCTGTTCGTGCCTTGTCAATATAAAGCGAATGCTATCAGAGCCCTCCAGACTCATCATAAACTCAGCGTTTTCCTCTCCGGGTACACCAAAAATGTACTCAATTCCCTCTTCTTCCAGGCACTTAACCATCAAGTCTGAGGCTTTCATTGCACTCTCCCATAGCGAAATATTTTTACTGTGATTTAAGAACCAACATTTTTTCGAACTGCATATCGTCAATTGTGTAGGGGATACCACCAACCCCGAGCCCAGAGGATTCCAGGCCTGCAAACGGCATAACATCATCTCTAAACGCCGTGTGATCGTTCACCATGATGGCCGACGCCGAAAATGCGTCATAAGCGCGATACACATCATCGAGTTGTTCTGTGAAAATCGAAGCCTGAAACGCAAATGGCTGAATGTTGACCTGCTTTAGCGCGTCATCGAGATCCTCTACCGGATACACACAAACCACCGGACCAAATATTTCCTGGTGACTGACACGCGCTTCAAGTGGTGGCGAAAGCAACAAGGTGGGTGCCAGGAAATTGCCCTCGGGTGCTGTTCCTCCCACCGCAATTTTTGCGCCCATTTGTCTGGCCTCCTCGATCCATTCGAAGACTCTAGTCGCTTCCTGGGGCCGAATCATTGGCCCAACATCCGTCGATTCCTGACAGGCTGAATCAAGCACAAGAGACTCTATAGCGAGACTTAGCCGCGAGACAAAATCGTCGAATATACGCGCCTCCACATAAACTCTCTGGGTACTGACGCACACCTGCCCGGCGTGATAGAAACCACCTTTGGCTAACGCCGGTATCGCCTTGTTCAGATCCGCCGAGGCGGCAACAACACACGGTGCTACGCCGCCATGTTCGAGCGCACAACGCACCCCGGGCTGCAGTTTCGCGCGCAACATCCAGCCGACCTTTGCCGATCCAATAAAACTGAAAAATGCGATTTTTTCGCTGCGGACAAGCTCGTCGGCTAGTGCCAGATCTTGAGTGATCACACAACTGATATAGTCTTCGGGTACACCGGAATCGTACATAGCCTGAACCAGGCTTATGCATGACAGGGGCGTGTCTGGAGCAGGTTTGACGATACACGGACAACCCGTAGCAAATGCCGGCACTATCTGGTGCACGATCAGATTCAAAGGATGATTGAAGGCACTGAACGCCAACACCACCCCCCGAGGAAACATCTGGGTCATAGCCATACGCCCAGCTGAAGCACTTTGAGCGCCTAGCGGCACCACGTGGCCTCGACGATCCGCCACTGTGGCCACCGCCATGCGGATACCCGCAATCGCACGGCTTACTTCTACTCGGGCGTCTACAAGAGGTTTACCTCCTTCCCGGGCTATCTGCAAAGCATAGATCTCGTGCTCCGACTCCACTTTTGAGGCTAGTGTCTCCAACATGACAATGCGCTCGTGCAGCGGCAAATGTCGACTGCGATCCTGAAACAGGGCCTGCGCGCGCTTAAGTTTGCCCCGAGCACTTCCCATGTCATCCACTGCCACCTCAGCAATGACTTCGCCAGTCGACGGATCCAGAACTTGCAAACAATCAGCGTTATTCATAATCTGATGCCACTGTTATGATCGGTTATTGACAGCTTTGGACAGGAGAATGGAGCGGTTGTTCCCAAGGCATAACCCCGCGTGGTTGAGTGCCAGCTAAATACAGTGCATGATTCCAGTTATGGAAAAAATACCCCACGCAATAGTAAACCCGGTGAGATCCCTCAACTTGCTCTCAAAAGCCGATATCGAGGGACTGACAAGCAGCCGCAGCGATTTATTCGAACTGTTTCGCCACTGTGCACTGGCGATTCTAAACACCGACAGTGACAAGGATGACGCCGCCAGTATTTTTGCCGACTATTCCGACTTTGACATTCGTCTGACCGAACAGCCGCGCGGTTTGCGCCTGGAGCTTTTCAACGCCCCCGCCCAATCTTTTGTCGATGGAAAAATGATCCGGGGCATACAGGAACACCTGTTCTCTGCCCTGCGCGACATTTTGTACACAGACTTCAAGATTACCGCTCCTCAGGCAGAGCCGGCAGACTCATCACAGATTACCAATATAGTGTTCCGAATCCTTCGCAATGCCGGCGTTGTCCGCCCGGATCAGCCCCCAAAAATGGTGGTGTGTTGGGGCGGCCACTCTATCCCCAGAATCGAATACGATTACGCCAAGTATGTTGGCTACGAACTCGGTTTACGCGACCTGGATATCGTAACCGGCTGCGGCATTGGCGCGATGAAGGGGCCAATGAAAGGTGCCGCAGTGGGTCACGCCAAGCAACAAATAAAAGACGGCCGGTACATCGGTATCAGCGAGCCGGGTATTATTGCCTCGGAGTCACCAAACGCCATTGTTAACGAACTCGTGATCATGCCGGATATCGAAAAACGACTGGAGGGTTTTGTCAGACTGGCGCACACCATCATCGTCTTCCCCGGCGGGGTGGGAACGGTAGAGGAGGTACTCTACCTGTTGAGCATTTTGATGCACCCGGCCAACGACGATGCTCTCCCATTAGTATTCGCCGGGCCAGAGTCCTGCCGTAACTACTTCATAGAGCTTGAAAAGTTTCTAATCGACTGCCTGGGCGACGTCGTCAAACAGTACTACACGGTGCTTATTGGCTCGCCAGAAGAAGTAGGCAGAACCGTGGCTGCAGGCATTGAGCAAGTGCACAGCATGCGCCGGGATGCACATCAGGCATACTACTTTAACTGGGAACTAACAATCCCCAGCGACCTTCAGGAACCTTTTGTTCCAACCCATGAAAATATGGCCAGCCTTGATCTGCGCGCGGACCTTCCGGGCCACACTTTGGCCAGCACCCTCAGGTGTATGTTCTCCGGGCTGGTTGCTGGTAACGTCAAGCCTTTCGGGATAGAGCAAGTACGGTTAAATGGCCCCTATAGGATCTCCGGAGACAAGAAATTGCTCTCGAGCATGGATCGATTGCTAAAGATTCTGGTAAAACAAAAGAGAATGAAACTGGGGCAAGGCGAAAACGAATACCAGCCATGTTATGAACTGGTCGAATAATAGTTTTTTTTACAATTTTTGTACCTTCACCACGGGTATATCATGGCGCTCATAAAAATTAAAACCTGGCAAGAAAATGATTTCCAGTAAAACAGCCGCATTAATGTTGGCCGTACTCCTGGTAACCGCTTGCAGCGACGGTAGCAATAGATCAACGAGCCCTGCTGACGACCCTTTGGTACAGGCTGAAGAGTCAACAACAACTAGAATATCTATGGTTGAACCCGCGGCCTGGGATTACCAGAGTAAAACTCGAGATGGCTTCCCCGAACACCGCCCCGACACAATCGATTGTAGCCGAGATACTGGCTGGCGAATCGAAGATGGCGAAATTGAAATACGCACCGACGACTGTAACTATCTGTCTCTCACGCAGGAAAGCCTGCTCAATATACCCGCAGGCAACCGTCTTGAACTGGCGCTGAGCCACGGCGACCTGTCCTTTAGGGAAAACGCCACCGCCCATGTCGCGCTATCAATCGCAGGCGTGCTTCTGTGGGAACAACACATCGACATACCCTCACAAAGCACTATCTACCGCCAGGATATCACTCTCGATTTTGATATCGCCCAGCGCGACGCCATTGAAATACATCTGCACAATCACGGCAGCAACGCCTGGACCATCCATTCCCTGGAAGCCATCGTCTCGGGAGAGTTTGATCCAGATGCTTTTTGCCCTAGTTACGACAGCACCTACGAGGCAATACAGGCTACCGTATTTGAGCAAAAAGGCTGCGCAAGTTCACTGTGCCACAGTGCAGAATCCTCCGCTGGTGGGCTAGATTTAAGCCTGGAAGCTGCCTATGACAACCTGGTTGATGTGGCGTCTGTCACTAGCGAAGACCTGCGAATCGCGCCGCGCCGTCCGTCCGACAGTTACCTGTATCAAAAACTGGCGGCCAAAACCCAACCGGGAAGTTTCGATATTGCCGGCAGCCCGATGCCCAGCGGCACCGAGGCCATATCCTCGGGAGCGCTTGAAGCTATGCGTCTGTGGATAGAGGCAGGTGCGCCACGCACAGGCTCTGTGGGTGACACGCTGGGCCGCGGTGAAGATGAGATAGAACGTCTTCTAGGGGTGTGTTTGCCAGAACCTGACGCGGTGAATGTCATTCCTCTGGACCCGCCGACACCGGACAAGGGCCTGCAGTTTCTAATGCCCGCACATGAGGTACTTGCCGAAACCGAGCGCGAGCTATGTTTTGCCGTCTACGAAGATTTCCGCGATGTCATCCCGCACCACTATATGGACCCCACCAGCAATGTGTTCTACGTACACGGTAATGAAGTCAGGGAAGACCCTTTTACCCACCATAATGTATTGA
Source organism: Halioglobus sp. (assembly GCA_036961345.1). GTDB lineage: Bacteria > Pseudomonadota > Gammaproteobacteria > Pseudomonadales > Halieaceae > JBALVT01. The sequence goes on along the minus strand of JBALVT010000129.1, from coordinate 4,772 downwards.
TTTATTCCGGTGTGCCCGTTGCGCAAATTCACGACCAAAGCTTTGGTCAATGGAACTGCGCTGGTGGCGATTTGGACGGGCAAATCTGTGAACCCACCGATTTAAACAGCTGTGGCGAGGCGTCCCAGTGCCGCAGCGAAGTTCGCGACAGTATTGCCTGCCGGGGCTATGGGCCTGGTACCGGTCTGATAGACGATGTGGACCGCATCAACCAGTTTTCTGTCGCCGGTGGACCCGATACCGCAGGATTCTACGAGGAGGTGCCAACCCACGGTATTTTTTACTGGAACTCCCATGCATTTAACCTGACAACAAGCGACGCCGTACATCACGTCTGGCACAACCTTCAATTTGCGGATGACCGGCGCTACAAAGCGGATCGCATCATTTACTCTCGGAATATATTCGCCGGTGCAGGCACCGAGCCGTTCACTACCCGGGAAGTGTGCAAGGAATATGTACTTGACCAGGGCGATGCCCTGCTGAACGTATCCTCGCACACTCATAAGCGCGGCACGCGCTTCACGATGGCATTAAAAGGCGAGGAAGATAAACCCTTTTACATCAGCAAAAACTACGACGAACCCCTGCAGCTGAACTTTGATCCACCCTGGGAGTTCAATGAAACTGAGCCGAAGACCCGGACCATCGTCTACTGCTCGCTGTATAACAACGGCGTGAATACAGATGGGGCGCCAAACCTGGATACAGTGACTCGCTTGTCACTGAAACCGACACGCAGCGCCTGCACACCCACGGCGTGTGTCGCTGGCAAAATTGGCGCAGCTTGCAACGGCCGCGATGACAACGCCAGCTGTGACAGTGCCGAAGGTGCTGGGGATGGGTTCTGCGACGCCTGCCCCATATCCGCAGGTGTCACCAGTGACGATGAGATGTTTATCCTGCTTGGATCAAGGGCTGCCAATTATGCAGATCAGCTGGCGGGCAGTACCAGCCCTTCCTTTAAGATCAACATGCCAAGCGAAGGCAGCAACTTCACGGCCGGTGACACCATTACAGTACATTTAGCCATGTCCAACTTCGAGCTAATGCCGCCAGAGACCCATAACGCCGACGGCGGGCATGGCAGCGCACACGGGGGAGACACCTCTGGTGGAGACCATTCTGTGATGCGCGAAGGTCATTACCACATCTACCTCGACACCGAAGACGACGGCGCAGAGCACCTCACCCAATGGACCCCCATGGTCGAATTCCAATTGCCCGATGACATCGCCCCAGGGTCACACTTTTTACGCGTTAACTTGCGCGCCCCCGACCATCATGCCCTGGGGATTGAGGAGCGTGTGCAGTTCGTCGTAGAGGAATAACCATCTCTCTGCCCATCCCGCGGGCCCTATAGCCGATAAGCAATTAGTTGCAAATAGGCTATAATACCCGGCCAGCCTCTGGACAAAATATTCAGTATGCCAATCAATGACAATCCTTTTGCCTCAGAAGAAATAACACCCCCGTTTAACGACGAATGGCTAGCCAAACGGCGCGTAGCCAATGCCATCAAAAAACTGACGGATGTCCTCGTTACCAGCTCTCCCAGCACTCAGGAAATGCATGATATTGCGGAGAAACTGGAAATTACAGCTGACGATTTTGGCGCGTCAGTGCGAATTTATGGTCGTACGGAGTGGTCCAGGACGGGCGAACACGGCAGTTTTGGCCAGATTAGCCATGAGCTCAACCCTCTGGCAGGCTGGAGTAACCCTATCGCCCCGCCGCTCAATAGCTGGATAGACAACGACCTGGCGTACGCCACCTGCGACTGCGGCTGGGCTTATGAAGGCCCTCCTGGCAGCGTACACGGCGGCATAGTTGCAGCAATTTTTGACCAGTTTCTGGGCATGGCACAAATAATAGGCGGCCAGCCAGGGATGACCGCCTATCTCAATATGAGCTATCACAATCGAACCCCGCTAAATACGGAACTAAAGCTTGAGGGAAGCCTCATTCGCATTGAAGGGCGCAAAACATTCATGCGGGGAGAGATGTTTGCGGATGGCAGCATGACCGCAAGCTGCGAAGGGCTCTTTGTGCAACCTAAAGGCGGTATGCACAATGTGAAAATGCTGGATGCTGCGACCCGCAAGACAAAATAAGAACTGGTGGGCTATGCACGAATGGAACATAGTCAAAGCTGGTCATCTATCCCGCAGAGCTAGCTGCCCTCAGTAGTTATACCCTCGCAAAGGCGTGGGGTTCCAACTGAGCGGGGGTATAACTGCTGGGGGCAGCGGGATGCGCCATCGTCCCCCTTAACTGGTATGGATATGCCCCGAATTTGCAACGGAGCATGGTCAACTAGAAGCCGCGAATATCGACAGTGACGCCATATTCCTGCCACGGGTTGTCACGAAATATCCCGAGCCGGCTCTTGTCTTCCCTGAGCGTGATGTCGAAGAATTTCAGGGCCATCTCGCGCTGCATACGGTGTGCAACTTCAGAGTCCAATAAAATAAACTCTTCATCGGGGTTAAAAAATCCCGGAAAGCGATTGGGTTTTAAGGCGGGCCACCAGTAGGGCCCAGACACACCAAAGCTGCCATGATTGGTATTGGGAACCAATGCCATTACCGAGGGCATATCGCTCTCCTGGACAGTAGTTTTCAACACGGGATAAGGGTTTTCGGGGCTTGGCACTGGGCCACCCATCGCCTTGCCAAGCTGATAACCCAGACCCAATATCAGATCATCTTCACCACCCAGCAACAACATTGTTGGCTTGTGCAGCGAGGTCAGCGCGTTATCTCCGCTGGCGGACAGGATTGCCGACTCGATTCCGGGTGGCACCAAAGCATCCGCGGGTAGAGCGTTACGAAAATCTGGAAAGGCCGGCGGCACGACCGCAAAACCCGCGCTGAACCTATCCTCTAACATCAAGCCAGCAAGGGTCGTGGCCCCACCAAATGAGCGGCCCATCAAACCGATACGTGACAAATCTATGAGACTGGCGAACTCACCTTGCTGATTCATTCTATCGAGCGTATCGAGCACCGCTCGCAGGTCATTCACACGCTCTACTAATGCACGATCCAGGTCAAACATGGCTGCCGGCCCAATGTCTCCGGCCAAAGGCGAATAGCTCTGACCATAGAGCGCCACTTGCCCGTAAGCACCATCCGCATCCAGAAGTGGCAACACATCGCTCATTTGACTCTCAAAGGACGGGTCGTCTCCGGCCAGTGCGGGGTCTTTACCGGTCGCGGTATACGGCGAGTTCCCCGTATGCTCCGGAGCGATAACCAGATAACCAAAGCTCGCCAAATACTCGCAAACGCTCTGCATATTGTAGCGACTGCCAGCATCCCCATGAGACATTACGATCACCGGCAATTTGCCTATCATCGCAGCGACAGGAGCATCGACAAAACTACCTCGAGGCCTTACAAACAACTCGTCAATCGACTGTTGTATCTGCTCGGAGGTTACACCCTCTCTCACCGTTTCTGGCGTCAAATGAAAGAATGTGGTTTTTGTCATCATTTTTTGGTGCAGGGTATGACTACCAAAAACGTAGTCACCGTAAGTAGCGCGAACACTACTGTCACTGATATCGTTGTGCTCTACTGGATACCACACCTCAGTCACCAGTGTCCGAACACCGGTATTAACACCCGCTACCGTGTCAAACGGACGACTGTCGTCATGTATATAGAGCGTGCTTGAGCCAACCGCAAAGGGCGGTGAAGCCCCAACTGGTGATTCGCCCCCCTCATCCGCTGTGTTCTGCCCCTGGCAAGCGGACAACACTAGCGCGGCGATTGTCGCCGCGCAAAAACTCCGCAAATAAATAAACATCAGCTGCCCTGCGATTTAGAAGAAATAGGACGCAGTTACGCCCCACATACTGGGGTCGCCAATGATGGTGGCCGCAGAAGCATTACCACCAAAAGTCGAATCCAGAGCATGCACACGATACTCTTCATCCGTAATATTTCTTCCCCATAGCGCCACTTCCCAAACACCCTCAGACTGCAGTGCCAAACGCACATTGACCAGTTCATATGAATCGGCCGCTGAGATCGAAGAATTGCCAATATCCAGAAAGATCTTGTCCTGATAGCTGTAATCAGCACGCATCAATAACGACAACTGGTCTCCCAGGGGGGCAATATACTGTGCAGACAAACTCGCCGAATTTTCAGGTGTGCGAGAAAGGTTGTTACCCACCAGCTCAGGGCGACCTTCAAACTCGTCAATATTGGAATCTATGTAGGAATAGGTCGCGGAAAAATCCAAGCCGTCAAGCGGCGACACAAACAGTTCCAGCTCCAAGCCCTGAATCGTAGCTTCTCCTGCATTTTCAACGACAAAACCGATACCCCCAGGAGCGGCCAGAAAGACCTGAAGATCTACATAATCCATGTAGTAAGCGGCGACATTCAAACGCATGAGGTTTTCGAAGAAATCCGCTTTCAAGCCCACTTCATAGCTGTCTACCTCTTCCTGATCGAACGGAGTGGTAGCCGCTCCACTGTCAGTAGCCAATCCATTGTAGCCGCCACTTTTAAAACCTTTGGCATAGGTGGCATATAAAAACAGCTCATCGGATGAGGTATATTCCAGCGATACTTTCGGTGTGAAATCGCTCCAGCTTTCATCGTCGCTGGCGGAAAATGGACCAATAATACCGGTTTCGGGATCAGGCGTGAGTTGGCCAAAACCGATCTCGGTTCCAGTGGTTGTTAAACTGAAATCTTTTTCGTCTTGGGATAGCCTTCCTCCCAGCGTTATATTCAGTGCATCGGTTAAAGAAT
>JBALVT010000128.1:0-12501 GCA_036961345.1 Halioglobus sp. | reverse complement strand
TGTGGCAGCTTTTCCAAACGTTTGGGTTGAACCACCTGCTGGTAGTATCCGGACTTCACATTGGTCTTGTGGCGGGGTTTGGCTTCCTCTTCGGGAGTTGCATACACAGGGCTGTGTTACTGCTGGGGTGGCGTTATGGAAACGGGTGGATCCCCGGTGTGTTTTCTCTTGTCTGTGCGTGCTGCTATGCAGCGTTGGCCGGCTTTACCCTTGCAGCCAATAGGGCGTTGATCATGCTGGCGTGCTTTTTGTTGGCATCAATGTATGGCCGCAATAGTGGTTCAGCGAACAATTTGTTACTCGCTGCATTTATTATTCTATTGCTTAACCCGCTCGCCGGGCTTGGCAGTGGTTTTTGGCTATCCTTTGGTGCTGTTGCGTGGCTGCTCTGGTCAAGTTTGTGGCATGGTGCCGTGGGACCGCTGAGGCGGGTGATATATGTCCACGTGGGTATGTCATGTCTTATGTTGCCGCTGGGAGGCTGGTGGTTTGGCGGCGTGAGCGGCGTGTCTGCACTTGCCAATTTTTTTCTGGTGCCTTTGGTGGGGTTTGTTCTGGTGCCCTGCGTGCTGATAGGGGTAGCTTTGTTTGCGTTCGCTCCGAGTTGGGGAACAATGCTACTGGTAGCGGTGGGCAGACCGTTAGAATTTGCTATAGCCAAGGCAGAACAACTTGGCGTCGCTTCACACAAGTACCTGTTTTGGGAGTTTGAACCGTCCGCGACGAGTGTCGTGTTAGCTCTCATGGGCCTGGTTATCTTTTGGGTTAAGCCCCGAGCGCGGTTTGTAGTTATTGTAGTGCTGCTTTGTTTACCCGTTTTGCTGCCGAGGGGGCGTACCTGGGATGATGCCAGCTACCTTGCCAAATTGACGGTTTTGGACGTAGGGCAGGGCACAGCGGTGATCTTTCAAACCCGGGAAAAAACCTTGATCTACGATACCGGCGGGGGCGATCCCGCCGGCGCAAACATGGCTCGCTCTGTGGTTTTACCTTATCTGAGATACGAGGGTATTTCAGCGCTGGAGACCCTGATAGTCAGTCATGCCGACAACGATCACAGCGCAGGCGCTGGTCTGATACAGTCAGCCCTACCGGCGCGTCAGTTTTATTATGGCAGTGAATTGGCCGTTGCTGTCGGTGGAGAACCCTGTATTGCCGGCAGGGCATGGGCCTGGAGTGACACCATCGCCTTTCAATTTCTGTCTCCCGGCCTGGAAACATCGCTTACGCGCAACAACACATCGTGTGTATTGCAAATTCGCGTTGGCAATGTAAATTATTTGCTGCCTGGGGACATTGATTCTGGCCGTGAACGCGAGATTGTGAGCAATTGGCGTGATCGCCTCGCTAGTCATTGGCTGCTGGCGCCTCATCATGGCAGTCGCAGTTCAAACTCCCGGCTTTGGTTAAAATATGTACAGCCTGGGCATGTCGTATTCAGTAGCGGCTATGGCAACCCCTTTAAACATCCTGCCCCGGAGGTGCTTCAGCGCCTTGAAGAGCCCAAGCGTGCGGTGTATTTAACCAGTACGGATGGTGCGATAGAGTTTTTTCTCGATAAGGACGGCGTCGTGGACGTCAAGTATTTCCGACGCGAATATCGTCGATACTGGCTCTAGAGCCTATTAGGTTTCGCCACCGTCTCTGGTGTGGGTATAATGCCATCTACTCCTATAGATACAGGATCTTGATGTGCTTGAATTGTTGACAGCGGGTGGGTTCTTAATGATCCCGATTTTGCTCTGTTCGGTGGTTGTTGTGGCTATTTGTATAGAACGTCTTTATACATTAAATGCGAAAAAAATCTCCCCTCCGCATCTGCTGGCAACTGTTTGGCAACAATTAAAAGCGGACCAGCTCGATACTGCCAAGCTGAAAACGCTTAAACAATCCTCTCCTCTTGGCCGAATTCTGGCTGCTGGTCTTAGCAATGCCTACCACGGACGTGAGGTAATGAAGGAGAGTATCCAGGAGGCAGCCAGCCATGTGGTACACGAGTTGGAACGCTATCTGAATACTTTGGGAACAATAGCTGCTGTAACACCTCTGCTGGGGCTTTTAGGGACAGTAATGGGGATGATCAAGGTTTTTTCCGAGATAATGACCCAGGGTACCGGTAATGCCAGTGTTCTGGCCGGTGGGATATCCGAAGCGCTCATTACAACCGCTGCTGGTCTTAGTGTGGCCATTCCGGCGCTGGTAATGCACCGCTATTTTGTCGGTAGAATCGACGGTATCGTTGTTGAGTTGGAGCAGGAAACCATCAAATTAGTCGATGCGCTTCACAGTGAAGAACGCACGGAACCTGCCAGTTGAATTTTCGTCGGCAGCGCCTGGAAGAGGTCAGTGTAAATCTGACGCCACTGATTGATGTGGTTTTTCTGCTGTTAATCTTTTTCATGGTTTCAACGACGTTTACGCGCGAAACCCAGCTCAGTGTAGATTTGCCTGAGGCAACAGGGCAAGCCAGGGAAACTGCGGACAAGGAGATCGAGCTGCTGATTGATGAAGCCGGACAAATTCGTGTGAACGGCCAGAGTCTGGTGGATGACAGGATGCGCACCCTGCAAGCCGCAATCTATAAGATATCTGCGGGTGACACCACATTGCCCATGCTGATTACAGCGGATGCTCAAACCCCGCACCATGCAGTGGTGCGCGCTATGGACGCGGCGGGGCAAATGGGATTTGTTCACTTGAGTATCACCACCCGGCAACCGCGTGAAGAGCGGCAGTAGGAGTACGGTGGACAGCGAAAAAAATCAACAGAGAGAGCGCAGCAACAAAGGCGGCAGCGATTGGCAGCTTTATAAACGTCTGCTAGGTTATGTTGTTCCCTATTGGTATATTTTTGCGTTTAGTATTCTAGGCTATATAGTTTATGCACTGGGCAGTGTCGCGTTCGCCGACCTCATGCAATTTCTATTGGACTCTCTCAATGACGCAGACGACGTAGACAACGGCCTGGTAGCAGGTGTTGCTTATGCACTCTTTCCCGATACCGGAATGGGCCGCCTCGAGTTCGCCCGGGTTGCTGTGCCAATAGCGGCTATTTTTCTCGCCTTTAGTCGTGCCCTGGGGTTTTTTGTAGGGACGTATTTTTTAACGCATGTGTCACGTAATCTGGTTCACGATTTGCGCTGTGAATTGTTTAACAAAATGCTCTTTGCGCCCAGCTCCTATTACGATAAAGCGACCAGCGGTGCCCTGATATCCAAAATTACTTTTAACGTAGAGCAGGTGACCGGGGCGGCCACCAAGGCCATGAAAACCCTGATTCGTGAAGGTTTAACCGTCATGGCCTTGATGAGTTATATGCTGTACCTCAATTGGCGCCTGTGCCTGGTGTTTTTTGCCGTTACACCCTTCATTGCACTGGTGGTAACGGTGGTCGGAAAACATTTTCGTCGATATTCCCGTCGAATACAGTCGTCCATGGGGGATGTGACTCAGGTGTCCAATGAAAGTATTGGGGCCTACAAAGAAGTGAGAATTTTCGGAGGACAAGCGCATCAGCGCGAAAGGTTCAGGAGTGCCAGCGAATACAACAGGGTTGAAAGCCTAAAGATGGCGTTTGCCGATGCCCTGAGTACACCGGTTATTCAGACAATGCTAGCCACAGCGCTTGCGGTGCTTATCTGGTTTGCGCTCAACCCCGCGATACTGGTGGGTTTTTCAGCCGGATCACTGGTCGCTTTCCTTACGGCTGCCGGTCAAATGGGAAAACCGATTAGATCTTTAAGTGGTATACAGAGTGAAATTCAGCGAGGCCTTGCTGCTGCAGAAGATATATTTGCGCAGCTTGACCAGGACTCTGAGACTGACACGGGGGATTACCAGATAGATAGAGTGCGTGGGGATATCCGCATTCAGGATTTATCCTTCGCCTATCCGGGAACTGATGCATTGGTTCTGAACAACATTTCGCTGGATATCAAAGCGGGGCAGACTGTTGCCCTTGTGGGGCGCTCAGGCAGCGGTAAAACCACTTTGATTCAACTGCTGGCACGTTTTTATCCAACAGATGGCGGCGACATACTACTCGATGACGTGCCCCTCAACGACTATAAGCTGGAGAATCTTCGTAGGCAAATGGCGGTGGTCTCGCAGGATGTCACCCTTTTTCACGATTCAGTACTGAACAATATAGCCTATGGCGACACTGCTGGAGCAAGTGAATCAAAAGTGAGAGAGGCGACCGAATCAGCTTTTGCCAGTGATTTCATTGACCAGCTTCCCATGGGTATCAATACCATGCTGGGCGACGATGGTGGTGGCCTCAGTGGTGGTCAGCGCCAGCGGATAGCAATATCCAGGGCACTGCTAAAAGATGCCCCCGTTTTGATACTTGATGAAGCGACATCTGCACTCGATAACGAATCGGAACATCGTATCCAGCGGGCGCTGGAAAATGTTATGACTAATAGAACCACCATTGTCATTGCCCATCGGCTGTCGACCGTAGAGGGCGCTGACCGTATTGTGGTGATGGATGAAGGGCGTATTGTCGGCACGGGCACACATGCTGAATTACTTGCGGAGGTGGGCCTATACTCGCAGCTCTACCATCAGGAGTTTAGTGATTAATGGCTGGTGCGGAATCTGCTCTTGTTACCGCGTGGTATCAGGGGGCGTGGTGGCTTTATTTATTGCGACCTCTCGAATTTGTTTTTCGCTGTGTGGTTGCGCTGCGCAAAAGTCTATATCGCTCAGGTTTAGTGAAACAATTTACGCCGTCCAAACCCGTTGTGATTGTAGGAAATATTACTGTTGGAGGTACCGGAAAAACCCCGATTGTGCTGGCGCTTATTGAGTACCTGCAGTTACAGGGTATACGTCCCGGGCTTGTTAGCCGCGGCTACGGGTCCAGCCGATCTAATTACCCCTACAGTGTTTCCAGGCACAGCACGGCTGAGGATTGTGGTGATGAAGCTCTATTGATCTACCAGCGAACCGGTTGCCCTTGCGTTGTTTCGCCACAGCGGGTGGATGCTGTGCGCCAGCTTTTGTCAGATTTTGATGTCGATGTGATTTTAAGCGACGATGGTTTACAGCACTATGCCCTGGCACGGCATATGGAAATAGCTGTCTTGGATGAGACGCGGCGAATTGGCAATGGATTTTGTCTTCCGGCAGGGCCTCTGAGAGAGCCCGCGAGCCGACTGAGAAAAGTTGACTACGTGCTGTATCGTGGCAGCCTCAAGCCAGATCTGGGCGTGCAATACGTCGCCATAGCCCTGGTTCATCTTGTAACAGGCAGGGCGATTGCGGTAGCGCCTGATACATTAGAGCGCGAGGTCTATGCGGTGTCCGGCATAGGCCAGCCCGAGCAGTTCTATCAAACTCTCAGGGAAAGTGGGTTTCAACTAGACGTCCGTACATTTGGTGATCATCATGCCTACAGTAGCGGGGACTTTGCCGGGCTTGAAGACAAACCCATTATCATGACGGAAAAAGATGCGGTGAAGTGCAGGGGGTTTCTGGGCGACAACGCCTGGTATCTTAAGATCGAAGCGCGTATTCCCAAGACGCTGTGCAGCGCGGTGTTAGCGCTTGCCAAAGACTCAAAGGGGTAGGTTCAAATGTCATTTACGGTTGTTATTCCTGCGCGTTACGCCTCAACTCGCCTGCCGGGCAAACCATTGTCTGATATTGCAGGCAAACCGATGATTCAGCGAGTTTGGGAGCAGGCTTGTAAAAGTTCAGCGCAACAGGTGGTGATTGCGACCGATGATAATCGCATCTTCTCGGTTGCTCAAAATTTCGGCGCACAGGTTTGTATGACACTCCCTGATCATCCTTCGGGAACTGATCGCCTACAGCAAGTGTCCGCACAACTGAATCTTCCAGAAGATCAGATTGTAGTGAATGTTCAGGGCGATGAGCCCCTTATTCCGCCGGCACTCATTGACCAGGTCGCCAATAACCTCGGCGAAAACGACAGTGCTTCTATCGCAACTTTATGCGAGAAAATTTCCTCCGTACACGATATTCACAATCCCAATATGGTGAAAGTTGTGTTTGATGCCTCTGGGTTCGCACTGTATTTCAGTCGAGCCAGTATTCCCTGGGCAAGAGACGATTTTGCGCGAGAAAAAATGCAAATGCCCGATGCTGGCAGTTGGTATCGACATATTGGTATTTATGCGTATCGCGCTGGGTTTCTCAATAGGTATGTCACGTGGTCGCCTGCACCTCTGGAAGAGCTTGAACAGCTTGAACAACTGCGTGCGCTCTACCATGGCGAAAAAATACATGTTGATATTGCCGGCGACGCTGTTCCAGCTGGTGTCGATACAGAGGAAGACCTCGCGAATGTCAGAGCAGTATTTGATGGCGATTCCACGCCATAAAAAATTCCAGAGTTGTTTAAGATGAAGAAAACCCCCAGGGTCCCAAATTTAATTTGCATTGGTGTAGAGAAATCCGGCACGACATTTCTCAATGCAGTGTTTGAAAATTCAGCGTCGATATTGACGCCCAACAAAAAGGAACTGTTCTATTACAACCTCAATTATGAACGGGGACTTAGCTGGTATCAGTCCTGGTATGATTTTAGTCAGAAAGTCGATGCGCCTTATGTTTGTGACGTAACCCCCTCGTATTTTCGGAACAAGAAGGTTATTGGCAGAATTAAGGAAACAGCCCCAGACGCCAAGCTGCTTATTCTGGTGAGACACCCTGTGTATCGTTCTTTTTCACACTATGTCCACAGACTGCGTCATGTCGCGTTGAAGCTGGAAAGCTATGATTGCTCGTTTGAGCAGGTGTTGGCTGGTGCGGGCGGGCATGGTGATATTTTCCCGAAATATTATGAACACTTTGCACGGTGGCTAGAGGTTTTTCAGCAGCAGAATATTCTTGTACTGAGTTACGAACAGGATTTATTTCACCCGCCGCGCGTCGAGAAAAAGCTGCGTGATTTTTTGGCTGTCGATGATCTTGATTTTGATCAGTTTCGCGGCAACAGGATAAACGATGGCCTGATGCCCAAATTCTATTACGGCGAGAACAAGGGCGTAGAAGTGACGATTGGGGAGTCTGAGTATTTTATCCCCAAGCGTACACTTGTATTGGCTCATGCGAAGGGGAGCAAGGTCTGGTCTAAAGTCGACCCGGAGCTTGCTCGGGCCAACGTAGAGGCGTCTGATCGCTGGACAAATGGTCTGAACAGGGATGATATTCACCGCATCTATGAGAATTATTATGCGGAGGATGTAGAAAAATTTAGTGCGGCTTTCTCATTCGACGTTCAGGCGTGGCAACAGGATGATCCGGTAAGCTACAACTGTGCACTGCCCAGTGACGAATTCTTGCGCTAGATCAGTGTAGCTGCGTTTCAAACCTTTGTGAGGCGATCTGGCGGCTGTTATCTTTGGCGTGAAACTGGTAAATTGCGCACTGCAATTCGCCCAGTTAAGGTCACTTTTTAATGCCCGGTAAAGAAACCAAGTTTAGCGCGCTTTGGATCGATAAACCCGATGCCAAAACGGTATTGAACGACAAAAAGCAAACCCAGGAGATGCCTGAGGATCTGCACCAGCAGCTGTCAGACCTTATCGAATATGGGTACGCCATCGTACCCGGCGTTATTTCCAATGAGTTGGCGGACGAGCTGAATGATGAGGTGTCCTCTGTCAGTGAGCACTCTGAAGCGTTTATCGCCCGGCGGACGCGCGATGCCTATATTCATCCGACGCAAGATGTTGTTGATGACGCCAGCTATCGCTTGATTGATTTCCATGTCAACTCGAAAAAGGCACACTTGGCCATTTATGCCCCCAAGATTGATCGTGTGCTTCAGGCCGTATTCGATAGTCCGGCCAATGCTTTTCAGTGTCTTACATTTATACATGGCTCTCAGCAGGCAATGCATCAGGACGGTGCCTATGTGGTGGTTTCCCAGCCCCTGCAGTTTATGGCCTCGTGGATAGCTCTGGAGGATGTCACGGAAGGTAGTGGCGAGTTAATGTACCGAGCCGGCAGCAATCACCTTGACGATTTTCTATTTCCCAATGATTCCAAGTCCTGGAGCCCTGGTGCTCATGGCAAGGAAATACACCAGGAATTTTTGCGCTCTATTGTTCAAAGAAGTGAGGATCAGGGCATGCCCTATCAGACCTTTTTGCCCAAAAAGGGCGATGCCCTGATCTGGAGCGCTGATCTGGTTCACGGTGGCACCGCCAATACCAATGGTCGCACTCGTCGCTCGATAGTCAGCCATTATTGTCCCATTGATGTGAAACCCAAGTTCAGCACTTTCACGAAATACTTTCATCTGCGACAGGTGTCTGACAATGGCTATATCAGTTCCAGGCACTATGATTTAAGGCCTAAAACGGGCCTTGGAAAGATTTGGCCTTTCGGAAAATCTCTACTTAAACCCAAGTTCATGGGCAGGAAAATTAAGGGCCCCTAGGGCCTGTTTTCCTTATCCGGAGTGAAAGCGCAGTGCGTAGTACGAGTGTTTTGTTTGTTTGCCTGGGCAATATTTGCCGGTCGCCCACCGCCCACGGTGTTTTTGAAACGATGGTTTCAAAACGCGGATTAGCAGATAAAATTGCGGTAGATTCGTGCGGGACGGGGAACTGGCATATAGGACACACTCCTGACCAGCGAGCGATTGCGGAGGCGCGGCGGCGAGGTTACGAGCTAAGCCATCTGCGGGCACGTCAAGTCAGCCCGGCTGATTTCGATCACTTTGATTTCATCCTGGCGATGGATAAGCAGAACCTGGCGGATTTACAGGCTATGTCTCCAAGTCACTTCAATGGCCGACTGGAATTATTTCTGAGCTTTGCGGACGGGGATGTCCCGTTTGAGGTGCCGGACCCCTATTATGGTGAAGGTGATGGTTTCGCCACAGTCCTCAATTTAGTTGAATCTGCCAGCGCCGGGCTACTGCAAGAGATAGGTCGTGATTTTGCCGGCGACTGAGCCTCTGTTAGCGCGAAATACGCTTGCGCTGGAGGCTTATAGTTCCGCACTCCTTGAAATCAATAACGACGCCGAACTACTCGAGGCGCTGGCCGGCGCGCGAGGCGACAATACACCCGTTGTGGTTTTGGGTGAAGGCAGCAATGTCGTTCTGGCTGGCAACCTACAGTGTCTGGTGCTGGTGCAGTGTTCTGGCGGCATTGAACTACTGGAAGATCAGGAAGAGTTTGTGCAGTTGCGGGTAGCAGCGGGCGAGAACTGGCATTCTTTTGTTAAATGGTCACTCCAGCAAGGTTATTATGGTCTGGAGAACCTGGCGCTCATTCCGGGCACTGTTGGCGCCGCACCCATACAGAATATTGGGGCTTACGGTGTTGAATTGGAGCGCTTCATTGAAGCTGTACACGGAAGGTTAATCGACAGTACTGAGTTGATATCGCTAACAAATGAGGATTGTCAGTTTGCCTACCGGGACAGTATATTCAAACATGAGCTGCGTGACCGACTGGTAATTACCCAGGTCGATTTCAAACTGTCAAAGAAGGCCGTGCTGGAACTGCAATATCCGGCCCTGGCAGATGCGCTGGGAGGCAAGACCGCCGAGGCTCTGACACCGCAGAACGTTTTTGATGCGGTAGTACAAATACGGCAAAGTAAATTACCGGATCCTGTTGTAACACCCAACGCAGGAAGTTTTTTCAAAAATCCGCGTGTAGACGCCAAACAGGCCGAAATGCTGAAAAACAAGTTCCCTGCTTTACCTGTTTACCCACAAAGTGATGGTTTGGTAAAAATTCCAGCGGCTTGGCTGATTGATTATTGCGGCTGGAAAGGTCATCGGGAAAATGGGGTTGGCGTACACCCGGAGCATGCGCTGGTTCTTGTCAATAATAGCGCTACCAGCGGTTTGGTATTATTGAATTTGGCGGAAAAAATTGCAGTATCGGTAAAAGATAGCTTTGCGATCGATCTGGAAATAGAGCCGAGAACCTATGGGTTTTCGCAGTGACTGATTTTGACCATGTCTCGTTTCTTAAATCGCTCACTACGCGGCCCGGCGTTTACCAAATGTACGGTGAAGAGGGAAAGTTGCTGTACGTTGGCAAAGCCAAGAATTTAAAAAACAGGGTCAGTAGCTACTTTAGAGCCAGCGGTCTGGCGGCCAAAACCATGGCCCTGGTAGCCAGAATAGTTGATATTGAAATTACGGTCACCTCAACCGAAGTTGATGCACTGCTGCTTGAACACAATCTAATTAAGCAACAGCAACCGCCTTATAATATTTTATTGCGGGACGACAAATCTTATCCCTATATCTTTCTCTCGTCAGAGGATGAATACCCTCGGCTCAGTCTGCATCGAGGCGCCAAACGTAAAAAGGGCAGCTACTTTGGCCCCTATCCCAGTGCGGCGGCGGTGCGTGACTCTCTGCATTTTATGCAAAAAGTATTTAGAGTGCGGCAGTGTGAAGACAGCTACTTCCGCAACCGCTCCCGCCCCTGCCTTCAATACCAGATAGGTCGTTGCACGGCACCTTGTGTGAACGCAGTTTCCAATGAAGATTATGCCGCCCAGGTAGACAGTACCCGTTTGTTTTTGAGTGGTAAGTCGCAGGAGTTGATGGCTAGGCTGGCAGATGACATGGAAAAAGCGGCGGGAGAACTTGAATACGAAAAAGCGGTGGTTTATCGAGACCAGATCAGTCAATTACAACATGTGCAGGCCAGCCAGGGCATAGAGGGGGTTAGCGGTGATCTCGACATTTGTGCCGCCACTGTTCATGGTGGTCGGGCCTGTGTGCAGGTACTGTTTGTACGCGACGCGCGAGTACTGGGAAGCAAAACCTACTATCCACCGCTGAAACTGGATGAAACACCGGCCGAGGTATTGTCTGCGTTTATTCCGCAATATTATTTGGCCGGAGTTCGTGTTGTGCCGGGAGAAATCATCGTAAACGCGCCGCCCGAAGATCTGGAGGTACTGGAGGCTGCGCTTGCGGTGCACGCCCAGAAGAAGGTCAAGCTCAGGCACCGTGTTCGCGATGCCAGGTCCCGCTGGTTACAACTGGCGCAGCAAACCGCGGAGACCAGTTTGCAGTCTCATCTGGAAGGCAAAAAAACGGCGCTGCTACGCCTGCAGTCGTTACAGGACGAACTCAAACTTCCAGAACTTCCCCAGCGTATGGAGTGTTTTGATATCAGCCACAGTTCGGGGGAGGCCACCGTGGCTTCGTGTGTCGTTTTTGATCAGAACGGGCCAAAAAAATCAGACTACCGCAAGTTCAATATTGAGGGCATTACCGGTGGCGATGACTATGCCGCGATGCAGCAGGCTCTGGAACGTCGCTACAAGCGGTTAAAGGCGGGAGAGGGTGCATTACCGGATATTCTTTTTATTGACGGCGGCAAGGGCCAGGTTAGCCAGGCGATGAGTGTACTCAGCGATCTGCAGATTGGCGGTGTAGAAGTTATTGGTGTTGCCAAAGGAACCACTCGCAAAGCCGGTTTTGAAACATTGATCAGTGGTGAAACTGGTGCCGAAACACAGTTGCGAGGCGACAGTGCGGCGTTGCACCTCATACAGCACATACGGGACGAGGCCCACCGGTTTGCCATAACAGGGCATCGCGCGCGGCGGGATAAAAAGCGCCAGACATCAGTGCTCGAAGATATCCCCGGGGTTGGCGCCAAAAGGCGTCGCGAGCTACTACGGCACTTTGGCAGCGCACAGGGTGTGAGTAACGCCAATGTTGAGGAGTTGAGAAAAATTAGTGGTATTAGTGCTAATCTAGCCCAACAGATTTATGATCGCCTGCATAATAGCTAACGCGTGAAACCACGAGGTTGTATCCAGTTTGAGTTTAAATATACCCAATGCACTTACCATGCTGAGAATACTGCTAATTCCTGTCATGGTGGTTGTATTTTACCTGCCGTTTAAAAATCACCTGCTGGTCGCTGCCGTTATATTTACCGTGGCAGCTATTACAGATTGGTTTGATGGCTATTTGGCACGAAAATTGGGGCAAATGACGGCATTTGGTGCCTTTCTGGACCCGGTTGCAGATAAATTGATGGTGGTGATCGCGCTGGTATTATTGGTTGAGCGCCATGACACCATTGTGTTCACATTGGCAGCCTGTGTCATTATTGGACGAGAGATAGTAATTTCGGCACTTCGGGAGTGGATGGCAGAATTGGGAGAGCGGACATCTGTCGCCGTATCCTATGTCGGTAAGGTAAAAACTGTATTTCAAATGTTGGCTATCATCGGTTTACTCGCAATTGATCCTGCCACAGATGAAAGCTGGTTGTTGGCCTTGTCATACCTGCTGTTGTACACGGCGGCGGTGTTAACGCTTTGGTCGATGGTGATTTACCTGAAAGCCGCCTGGGTAGTTATAAAAGAGCAGGATAAACCGTTTTAATTCAGTTAGTTGCGGGTTTTTTTAGTTCTTTTTCTTGACTCTTGAGCCATAGTGAATAGAATATGCGCCTCTCGTCGATTCCGGCGACCGCGACAGCGGTATAAACGTGTGATGTGCGGGAATAGCTCAGTTGGTAG
>JBALVT010000127.1:0-12550 GCA_036961345.1 Halioglobus sp. | reverse complement strand
CCCACGCCCTTTCCCGGGCGCGACACCCTGGTGGACAACAGCGTCTTCGATTGGGGTGTCGCATCCCCCCTGGAAAAAGTTATCAGCGGTCGCGATGAATTGGAGTTGCTGCTCGGACTGCCGGAAGTCTACCGCCACAGCGTGTCTGTCGTAGAACCGTGGAAGAACGTGGGCATCAACCTGCAGGGCGAGGAAGTACGCGCTTCGAAAAATATCGCCTACATCCTGCAGCAGGTCGCCGACGCCGATACGATTCTCTACCCCGTTTGGCAAAGCGGTATCGCCAATCCACAGCGCCTGGCCAACATACTCAGCGCAGGCATAGCAACCGTCATCCAGGGCGGTAAGCCGTCGGCCTGGGATGCCGCCAGTTTCGACGGTGCCAATGCCCCTCTGGAAAGCCTGCTGGAACTCACCGACCAGATACTGCTACACCGTTCCACAGGCAGTGCACCTGCAATATTTATTTGCCTTGGCCATCAGTTCGCAGCGTGCTCACATATTCGACTGATAAAACGCGCCGTGGGGGAAGTCATGAACCTGAAGTACCTGCCATTGGATGGAGAAGGGCTGGCGCTGGCTTCCCTCATGAAGGTGTGTGGTCGTATCGAGAAAGTCGGGGCGACGCTCAAAGTTATTAAAGCAGGTACCACGATCGCCGAGGGCTGGCACGACAGCAAATTTGCCGTCGCGCCCAACGAAGACTTCGAGGTAGGGACGCGGCAACTCATACCGTACAAACGCCGATGCCGTAGCAGCCATGTACCGAGTGAACTGCACGATTCTCATGCGCTTATCGCGGACGAGTTGGAGGGTGTGATCGACACCATGTTGACTATGGAGCGTAAACTGGACATTGAAATGTTCCACGGGGATGAGGTCAACGAAGAAGCCGCGTTGTTTGCCAACTGGGCCTATAAGCTGTTGCACGACACCATAGTACCCATCCGCTATGAACTGGCGGTCAGTCCCCTGTCCTGGTTGCTTAGCTTGCCCTATGCAGTAGAGATATTGTCCCAGACCCAGGTGGACGCGGACAGCTGGACCGAGGTCTCCACTACCTGCATCTACTACAAGGACTATGAGACGCACTCCATCCGACGCTCCTTCACCTGCCAGTTCCACCCCGAGTTAATGGCTGATATCCGGGACATCGGCAAGCGACACGGGCCGCCCTACGCGGAGTTAAAGGAGAACGACGGTATTCGTCTATTGGTGAGGTTGCTGTATCACGGGATGCAGGAGTAGGCAGGGTAAGACTCTCCATGGCAGAGGGCGATCACGGTGGGTGAATTTTCCCAGAAATTACCGGGTTAATCCCAGATTCCAATCAACACCAGTGGCCCAAACCAGGCAAGCATCAGCCAACCCAATTTTGATCCTAGCAGGAAGACATGTCGGGCAGACGCTCTACAGACACGCGCTGCTCAAGCGGATACAAGGCAGGCCCAAATTGATTGTAGAGCGCGACATCCGCAGCGTCGCGGCCATAGCCGATAGCGACATAGCCTCCGCGCTTGGTGGCTTGCGTGGCGTCAAAGGCATACCAACGGTTACCGACGTAGGCCTCAAACCACGCATGCAAATCCATGGGCTCAAGCTCGTGAAGATAGCCGACAACCATGCGAGTTGGAATGCTGAGGCTGCGGCACAGGGCTATTCCCAGGTGCGAGAAATCTCGGCATACCCCCCACTGCCTGGCATTAACGTCAATCGCGGATACCTGAACGTCACTATTGTGGGGCTCATAGCGAATGGTTTGGCGCAGCCACGATTCAATGGCAGCCACCTGATCGTAGCCGAAGAACTGACCTTCAGTAATATCCAGAGCCATCTGGCTGAAGCGGTCAGATTCACAGTAGCGACTGGGGAGCAGGTAATTGAGCATCGCATCTGGAAGTTCCTGCACTGGTACAAATGCGGCCCCGGGTGCCTCATCAACAAAATCCGAGATCATGACTTCGGCGGTCGTCCGCACAGTGAAATCTCCTGCAGGCGCTATCAGTCGTTGGCACAAATTGCCATAACCGTCAGTGAACTCGAACGCGGGGACGTTTGGTTTCAGTTTGTACTCTTCGCTTGCTATCCACTGCTGCGCACCACTACGCGGTCGCAGCATTAAAATTAGCGGGGTGGGCAACTCAGTGTGAAACCGAAGCTCACAGCTTGTTTTTAACCACATCTGTAACTACCTCGATTCGAGACGCTTAACATCGACTGAAACCTCCAGTAATGGTGAATCACCGCCACCGAAGATGACCCCTTTTACCGGCGTTACGTCGAGGTAGTCTCGCCCGAATGCCGTCACGATATGCTGGCGATTGGCCGCTGTATTATTCGTGGGGTCATATTCAACCCAACCTTCGTTGGGACTAAAATAGGCTATCCACGCGTGCGTCGCGTCTACCCCTACCAGCTTTTTCTCTCCGGGCTTGGGTAGTGTTTCGATATAACCGGAGACGTATTTTGCAGGAATTCCCATAGATCGAAGGCAGCCAATCTGCAGGTGAGCAAAATCCTGACAGACGCCTCGCTTGTGCTCCAGTACAGATGCAAGGGGCGTGGCGATCGTTGTGAAATTCGGATCATAGGCAAAGTCGTTGAATATCCGCGAGGTAAGATCACTGACACAGACTTTCAGTGAGCGGCCACTTTGGAAAGAGGGTCTGGCGTAATCCTCAAGCGCTTCACTGCACTCAATCATGGGAGAATTCAACAGGAATTCACGGGCTTCGACGGTGTCCGGGCTGATCATCTCGCGCAGATGCTCGAGCACTTCACCATAGGAGGCAGCCAGGTCGAGATCTAACTCTATATCGTGATCACCTATTTGAATGTCGCTCTCAGCGGTGATCACCAGCTCAGTGTGAGGATTTTGAATTTCAAAGTGGTAAGCGTTATTACCAAAATAATCACCGCGGTGCATCGTGGTAGTCGGCTGCGGTGATATCGAAACCTGATTGCTCATACATTTCTGGCGGGCAGTATCGCGTGGGATAATGTGGGCGATGTTATAGCAGCGCGTCACGCGCTGCGCATACTTGTAACGCGTGATGTGTTTAACCCGAAAAAGCATTACTGCTCACCCCAGAATGTAGTCACCAACTGCTGTGGATCGGAGCGATGATCGAAATGCTTGTCACTGACAAAACGGTTGAAATCCTTCAGTAACTTATCCAGCTGATGCAGGCGATTGTCCAGCTCCTCGCGCGTCTCCGATTGGGTCTCCAGTAGCTGAGGCACACGCGACAGTTGCAGGCTGGTCATTGCCTCGAGCAGGGCACGCCCTTCCTCTTCAAGTTCACCAGTGTCGGGGACAGATTTGGGTAACTGGTCCAGATGCTGCTGTAGCCTTTCTAGCTGGAAGATCAGCGAGCGTGGATTACTACTGTCCAGCAGCACCAGTTCAAGGCCAAGCTCAATCCCACGACGCACTCGACCACGACGACGATAAGTGATCAACACTTCCATGGATACTAACAATGCTGTTAACAGGGTGGACTGATCCCCTTCTCCCGTTACGGTGGTCATCAGACTCCTGATAGTGTTAATGGTTTGCAGAGCCCGTTCGATGCGCTTACCCAGCTCCATGAAGCGCCAGCCGATACCGCGAATCATGCTTTCCTGCATAAGACCTGAGAGCGCAACCAGCGCAGTCACCAATGGGTCAAGCGACTCCTCCGGGGCCGATGTCAGACCTGCAGCCAATTCGATATCCAGTCCTTCAAGTGCATCACGCAAGTCGTTAATGACGCGCATCGTGTCGGTTGAAAGAAGTTCCTTGGATTCGTCTGCACTGGAAATCATGGAATTCAATGTTGATTTGATACTGCCGGCAGTGCCACTATCAATTATTATTCTGAGCAACTCTACATCCGGGTTCGCCAGAAGCTCCTCGGAAGCGTTGATAAAACCTGGCGCGGTCGCCGTAATCTGGGTAACAGCTTGCAACAGAATACGCCTGGCATTGGGACTGACCCGCTCTTCACCATTTAGGAGTACAAAAACCGTGCGTAACAATCGCAATGAGCCTTCTGCTCTTTCTGCGTAGCGGCCCATCCAGTAAAGATTTTCAACGACGCGACTGGGTAAGCTTAACAGTGGGGACGCCTGGGCGGCCTGAGCTATTTCCAGGGCGAGGTCTGCATCAACAATACGCTCGGGTTCTGACGCGGTTACCCAGGTATCCTTGCTGGGACTGCCAGACTGCATGCTAATGACCCGCCCATGAGGCGCGGTACCGATACGAGTAAGCCCTCCGGGAAGCGCCATGTAAGAATTGTCGGTTGCCACTGAAAATGTTCGCAGTATGGTTGGCCTGGGCTCCAGCGCACCCGCCACAAAAGACGGAATATGTGATTTCTCCAGACGTTCCTGAGCAACATAATGATAGCGCTTTGTGTGAATGGCAGTGAGCAACAGATTGATTTCTTCATCACTCAGGCTGCCGCCCCAGACACTCGAGATGCCGCTGCCACGGTGTGCAGGCTTGATAATTAGCTGGCGGATATTTGCCTTGACGAACTGTAAGTCTTCATCATCACCGCACCAGTAGGTCTTTGCCGAGCTTAGGCGCGGCTCACGTCCTAACAGCAGCTCGCTGATTTTGGGTAAATATTTGAGTAGTATCGGGTTTTCCAATACACCTGAGCCTAGTGGATTTGCTAGCACAACACGTCCAGTGCGCACCACTTCCAAAAGGCCGGGGACTCCCAACTGTGAATCACTGCGTAACTCGACCGGATCACAGAAAATATCGTCCACGCGACGCATCACAACATCGACTCGTTTCAGGCCATCAAGCGATTTCATCCACAGGTAGCCATTACGGACCATCAGGTCACCGCTTTGGACAAGCGGGAAGCCCAGGTGGTTTGCCAGGTAAGCGTGCTCAAAGTAGTTCTCGCTCTGGACGCCCGGGGTCAACAGAACAACCAGCGGCACATCTGCGGAAGGCGAAAGCGATACGAGCTTCAGGCGCAGCCGCTGATAAAAACTGGCGAGTCGGTGAACGTGACTATCGCGAAAAAGGCTGGGGAAAACGCGAGACATTACGGTGCGGTTTTCCAGTACATAACCTGCTCCGCTGGGTGACTGTGTGCGGTCAGACAGCACGCACATGCTGCCATCCTTCAGCCGCACCATATCGACCGCATGCAAAATCAGTTCATGTTCGCCCGGCAGAGTTATCCCCTGGCAGGCGCGCAAAAAACCGCCATGACTGAACAAGGCCTCCGGCGGCAACGCACCATGGCGCAAGAGTGTACGCGGGCCGTAGAGATCGCGAAGCACCAGGTTGAATAATTCCGAGCGTTCCAGCAACCCGGCTTCTATATTCGCCCAGTCTTCGCTACCAATAACATTAGGGACTGGATCAAGCTCCCAACTGCTACTGGGACTGCCGTCATTGCCGTAAATGTTATAAGTGGCGCCATCATCGCGCAGTATACGACGTGCTTTTTGCTCGCGCTCGCGCATCACTTCGGGGCCAATGTCCCGCAGAGTGCTCAGTAAATAGCTCCATTGGGGCTTTATACTGCCATCTTCGGCGCGCACGTCGTCCAGCAAACCTTCCATACTCTCGTATTCCAGCGGTTGCAAAAGCTGCGACTGGCTCTGCCCTCCTGGCTGAAGCTGGACTTGGGAGTATTTGGCTTTGGACACTCAGTTTACCTGTTGCGAATTGGCACTATGTTATAGCGCAGTATACGCATTAGCCGGGCTTAAATTAAGCGGCCTAACAAGGATACCGGGGCGCCTGCCTTATTGCGAAGGTGAGCTTCGCATATCGAGAATGTAAGGATACTCTCCCGGCGCCTCCTCCGGCGGTGGAGCCATCGGACGCGGGGGCTGTTGATTTGGGAAGAACTCCCTTATAGCGCTTACCTCAGGTTGCGGAATAAATGGCCCCTGGGTATAACTTAGGGTGTCAAAACGGTTGATACGCCGTGACTCCGCTTCGTAGGCATTGACAGGGAAACTCTCATAGCTGCGTCCTCCGGGGTGGGCGACGTGATAGGTACACCCGCCAATAGAGCGTCCGTTCCAGGTGTCAATGAGGTCAAACGTCAACGGCACATGCACACCTATAAGTGGATGCAGGGCCGATGGTGGCTGCCAAGCACGATAACGCACGCCACCAACATATTCACCATGGCGGCCGGTACTGCGCATCGGCACGCGGCGGCCATTGCAGGCCATCACATAGCGACCTTCCGTCAGGCCAGTGACCTTCAGCTGCAATCGCTCAACGGAGGAGTCAACATAGCGTGAGGTGCCAAAGCTGCTGCTTTCCTCCCCCAGCACATGCCAGGGTTCAACTGCCCAGCGCAACTCCATTTCAATATCATCCATCTGCAATCGGCCGTAATGCGGGAAACGAAATTCTTCAAAGGGTGCAAGCCAATCCAGCTCGAAGGGATAACCGTGGGCCTGCAAGTCTTCAACCACAAATTTCATGTCCTGCCAGATGTGATGAGGCAGCATAAACCGATCGTGAAGTTCTGTGCCCCAGCGTATCAGTGGCTTGTGGTACGGATTGTGCCAGAAGCGTGCGACCAGACATCGCAACAGTAGTGCCTGTACCAGCGCCATACGGCTATGGGGAGGCATCTCAAAGCCGCGAAATTCGAGTATTCCCAGACGCCCAGTCGCGCTGTTGGGTGAATAAAGTTTGTCGATACAAAATTCCGCACGGTGAGTATTGCCGGTGATATCAATCAGCAGATTACGCAATAGTCTATCAACCAGCCAAGGTTGGGGAACCTCCCCGTCGGACATCTGCGAGAACGCGACCTCGAGCTCATAAAGCATTTCGTCACGACCCTCATCCACCCTCGGCGCCTGGCTGGTTGGGCCGATAAACATACCTGAGAAGAGGTAGGAAAGGCTTGGGTGATGTTGCCAGAATGTGATAAGGCTGCGTAGCAAGTCAGGCCGACGCAACAACGGGCTATCTGCTGGTGTAGCGCCGCCTAGCGTAATATGGTTTCCCCCGCCGGTGCCAGTATGACGCCCGTCGAGCATAAACTTTTCGGTTGAAAGCCTCGATAAACGCGCTTCTTCATACAGCGACGTGGTAGTGGCTACCAACTCCTCCCAGTTATTGGATGGGTGAACGTTGACTTCTATGACGCCTGGATCTGGAGTGACCAGCAATTTTTGCATGCGCGGGTCCCGAGGCGGTTCATAGCCTTCAATAATAACCGGCAGTTTCAGCGCAACGGCAGTCTCTTCAATCGCAGCGACTAATTCAACGTAATCCTCCAGGTACTCCAACGGTGGCATAAAGATGTGCAGGCGACCTTCTCGCGCTTCAACGCACATGGCTGTTCGAACAACCGCCTCATAGTCTTGCGACTCTTCAACGGGCGCCTCTTCAACATCAACGAATTCGGCGAATTGCATATCAGAACGCTTCGCCAGCTCGTCGCGCGGTTCAAAAGGATCGCGTTGCGGGCCGACTTTATCGGCTTTCTCTGCCAACTCGGGTAAATCATTCAACGGTAGTCGCAGTCCCATCGGAGAATCTCCTGGAATCAGGACAATTCGTTCCCGCTTCATTGGCCAAAGACTACTGCGCCAGGATTTTTGATCTTCAGCCAGTGGCCAGCCGGTACTGCGCGACAGCGGGATAACAACTCCCGATGGCAAATCAATGCCGCGATCAATTAATCGGGCCAGACGGCGGCGATCAAGATCACCTTTTAATTTCTGTGCCAATATGTCGAGGTTTATTGGAAGATTCTGCTCCTGCATCAGGTAATAGAGGCCATCTTCATATGCAGGCTGACAGCATTGTTTGGGGAGTGCTAACAGGCTGCACAAGTGGCGGCCAAAACGGACAGCCACTTCCACGTCGAGACCGTAGTCCTTGTCAATTCGGGCCAGCAGTTTGGGGTTGCCCCACAGTGGTTCGCCATCCTTGCGCCAGAAAACCCCAAGGGCCCAGCGGGGGACCTCTTCGCCTGGATACCACTTACCCTGACCATAGTGCAACAGTCCTTTGGGAGCATAGCGATCGCGCAGACGCAGCAGCAGGGTTTTGGCCAGGCTTAGCTTGTCCTCCCCAAGCGCCCCCGTATTCCATTGCTCGGACTCCATGTCATCAATGGACACGAAGGTTGGCTCTCCGCCCATGGTCAGGCGCACATCATCCTGTTCAAATTGCTGATCCACAGCCTTGCCCAAGGCCAACACCTGTGCCCACTGCTCTTCGCTATAAGGCTTGGTCACACGGGGATCTTCCAGCACGCGCGTCACGGTGTTGGCGAAATCGAACTCCACTTCACATTTATCCGTAGCACCAACAATGGGAGCTGCAG
The DNA here is from genome assembly GCA_036961345.1 of Halioglobus sp. Classification (GTDB taxonomy): domain Bacteria; phylum Pseudomonadota; class Gammaproteobacteria; order Pseudomonadales; family Halieaceae; genus JBALVT01. The sequence continues at coordinate 4,226 of JBALVT010000127.1, read as the reverse complement.
ACACCGGATTAGGCGTGCAAGCCAGTGGGATGTGCCCCTCACTAGCGAATAGTCCTGAGGTAGGGTCCAGGCCTACCCAGCCTGCACCCGGCAGGAAGACCTCGCACCAGGCGTGCAGGTCTGTAAAGTCTTCCGCGGCACCCGAGGGGCCATCGAGCGATTTTTCATCTGGCTTGAGTTGCACCAGATATCCAGAGGCAAAGCGCGCTGCAAGTCCCAGGTGGCGCAGAAGCTGCACTAGCAGCCAGGCTGAATCACGGCAGGACCCCTTGGTTTTTTCCAGGGTCTCCTCCGGGGATTGTATGCCCGGCTCCAGTCTCACCAGATATTCGATTTCGCCCTCTACATACTGATTAATCTCCACCAGAAAATCATTTATGGTTCGCTCTTTGCAATCGAAACCGGCCAGGAATCTATCAAACTTTGGCCCGCATTCCTGTGCTTCCAGGTAGGGCAGCAATTCATTGCCCAGTTGCTCAGTGTATTCAAAGGGGAAGTTTTCAGCGTAATCCTCAACGAAAAAATCAAAGGGATTGATCGTTGTCATATCGGCAATGACTTCAACATCGACCTCAAACTCAGTGCACTTCTCTGGAAACACTAGGCGCGCCAGGTAATTCCCAAACGAATCCTGCTGCCAGTTGATGAAATGTTCTTCCGGCTTGATTTTCAAACTGTAGCTGTGAATCGGCGTACGCGAGTGTGGCGCGGGACGAAGACGCACGGTATGGGGCGATAAATTAACCGGGCGATCGAACTTGTAGGATGTGCGATGGTTAATCGCTACACGAATGGTCATCTGCACTTCCCGCCTTCGCTGTAGGGCATTATTAGGTCGCTCTGTGGTTGATTCATGCTCGGTATGAAGAAAACCAAGTATCGTCGATAGTGGAGCTGAGGGTAATCAGGTTGGCCTGGAACTTGTCGATGAACGCGTGTAATTCTTCCCGTGTAGCTGTTTCGGCATTGAAGCGAGAAAGGCTGCGCCGTGATCGATCCAGGTTTCTAGTCGCCTGCGCACTGTTATTCAGAGGCACCAGTTCCCGGCGAATACCGTTCAGGCAAAACTTGAGCGAACGGGGGAGTGAGCCTTCCCGGAAGACGAAATCCACCACCAGATGTGCCTCTGCCAGAGGGCCAATGGTGCGACGGTAGGTGCCCTTGGCCGATAATGACTGCAGCAGGCTGGCCCAGATTAGCGGGTCCACCGAGGAATGGAGGCGCTCGTCGCCAAGCAGGGCACCGGCCCCAACATCGATTACCCGGGTGGTCATATCGGCGCGCTCCAGTAGATTCCCCAGCTTGATAAAACGATAGGCGTGATCACGGCACAAGGTGGACATGATCAGGCCATTAATCATCTGGCAGCGGGCGATGACCTGTTCCAGGAACACGTGCCGGTTGCGCCTGCCAACCGACTTTTCCGCATACTCCTGGGCATACAGGTGCAGCTCGTTGACATGCTCCCACACCTCTGCCGGCAGGACATCCCGGGTAGTACGCACATTTTCCCTGGCTGCCTGTATAGCGTGGGTAATACTGACAGGATTATCTTGATCAGCGACCAGGAACTTGACGACATTCTGTTCATTAAAAACACGGTAGTGATCGTGAAAACTGGGCTCTGCATCGAGAATTTGCACCAGGATCTTATAGCCGGGCTCTGAGCCTGCTGGAATATCCATTATAAGGTGCGTATAGGCATGAACCAGTCGCGCGGTGTCTTCGGCGCGCTCAAGGTAGCGAGCCATCCAGTAAAGTCGCTCAGCGACCCGCGAAAGCAATCTCATGTACTGCCCTCCACAATCCAGGTATCTTTACTGCCACCACCCTGGGAAGAATTGACGACCAGTGAGCCTTTGGTCAGCGCAACCCGGGTAAGACCGCCGGGAGTGACCCATGTCTCCTTCCCGTGCAATATGAACGGCCTCAGGTCCAGGTGCCGTGGCTCTACTACATTGTCGTCGATATAGGTGGGCGCCGTGGACAAAGAAAGTGTCGGCTGAGCGATATAATTGCGCGGATTTTTTTCGATCAGCCTGGCGAACTCGGCGCGCTTGGCTTTGGTTGCATGGGGACCAACCATAAGACCATAGCCTCCCGATTCGTTAACCGGCTTGACCACCAATTTGTCCAGGTTGGCGAGCACGTAGTCCCGGTCTCGTTCGTTCATACATAGATAAGTCTTGACGCTTGCCAGAATGGGCGTCTCCCCGAGATAGTAGCGGATCATCTCAGGGACGTAGGAATAGATTGCCTTGTCGTCAGCGACACCCGCCCCAGGCGCGTTGGCGATAGCAACATTACCCTTGCGCCAGGCGCGCATGATACCGGCCACTCCCAGAATGGAGTCTTCCCGAAAAACCTCGGGGTCCAGAAAATCGTCGTCGATGCGCCGGTAAACCACATCGACGCGCTCCGGACCGTCGACCGTGCGCATATACACAAAGTCGTCATCCTCTACAAAAAGGTCCGACCCCTCTACCAGCTCTGCTCCCATACCCCGTGCCAGAAAAGAGTGCTCAAAATAGGCAGAGTTATAGATCCCCGGGGTGAGCACGACAATGCAGGGCCGCCGCCTGTCTCTGGGCGAAATAGAGGCCAGTGTGCTGTAGAGGCGCGAGGGATAATCATCGACCGGTCGAATGCTATAATTTTCAAATAACTCAGGGAGTACCCTTTTTGTGATCTCCCTGTTCTCAAGCATGTAAGAGACGCCGGAAGGTACCCTCAGGTTGTCTTCCAGTACGTAAAACTTGCCACCCTCGCCTCGCACCAAATCAGTGCCGCAGATATGCGCCCACGCACCATGCCGGGGCGAAACATTCGCGCACTGGGGTTTATAGTTGCTCGAATCAAGTACTATGTCGGCAGGTACGATGCCATCGGCCAGAATTTTTTGCTTGTTGTAGATATCATCAATGAAACAATTCAGTGCGCGACTGCGCTGCACAAGGCCACGGCTGACTTTGTCCCAGTCTCGAGCCGGAATCACCCGGGGGATAATATCAAAGGGCCAGGCCCGGTCGATGTTTTTGCCCTCACTATAAATAGTAAAGGAAATACCCATGTCGCGAATTGCCAGCTCTGCCGCTGCGCGTCGACTCGACATCTCTTCACCAGAAAGGCTTTGCAGTAGCTTGACCAGACGCCGGGGAGCGACCCGCGGCCGGCCTGAGGGGGTAAGTAGCTCATCAAAAAACTCGCCAGTATTATAGGATTTCCAGCTATTGTTCATCTACTTTACTCTTGTACCCATCTGGTCTTGCTGGCCTGACCTTATCGTTACGGGATTCTTCGTTCAGTCATTAACTCAGCAAATGCTGTGCCAAGTCATCAGCTGAAAATTTTCCGTGGAGAATTGATCCTTTGCGATAGTATCAGAAGAGTTTGGCAAGTATTGAAAAATTAACAGTCCAGTCGTAGGGCGCTATATCGAGCAATTCATTGATACTCATTTTTGCGCTCTCAGGGAAGATTGCCATTCGCCACCCAGGCTTACGGGTAACCCGGGTAATGACAAGTTAACTTGACAGTACCCCTCGGGGTACTCCCCCTTTTGCACGGGTTCGAACTCAATCATACCGGAAATGCATATGCGAAAAACGACGATGGTGTGGTAGATCTGGAGGCTCGAACTTTCAACGGTCAGAGGTTTGACGCGAGCTGAGTCTGCCAGATTTTCCGGTAGGTCAGGATATCGCGTATCAACCCGTCGTATCTGACTCCTGGCAAATTCGGGTTTCGATAGAAGTTCGGAGTTCGGTTTTAGTTTTCCCTTACGAATCTTCGACTTACTGGCCCTCCGTGTCAGGCTAGTTGTCGTGTCTATTTTTTATCAATATTCGGGGGGCGCTCAGGAATGAGCAATGAAACACTATTCACAAAAACGAAAAGACGCGGTGCTCAAGCGGATGATGCAACCGGAGAATGCACCGGTGCCCATGCTGGCTGAGGAAAAAGGTATCTCCAAGGTAACCCTGTATGATTGGCGAAAACACGCCATAGCGAAGGGGTTGGTGGTGCCGGAAGATACACAGAATCCAGAGAATTGGTCTGCGGAGTATAAGTTTGCCGTGGTGCTGGAGACAGCGGTAATGAACCAGGCCGAGTTAGCACAGTACTGCCGCAAGAAAGGACTTTTTGCCGAGCAGATAGCAGCCTGGAAAGAGAACTGCCTCCAGGGTAATGCACGTGCTACGAATCAGTCCAAGGAAGAGAAGAGG
>JBALVT010000126.1:0-12585 GCA_036961345.1 Halioglobus sp. | reverse complement strand
GAGCTTGCTCGTAAGATCCTTTTTGGATAACTCGAGCCGCTCTATCTCTCTGGCTTTATCAAAAACGATTTCTTCGGCTTTGGCAGATTGTACGCCAGTTTTTATTGGCTGCGCTTTGGGTATTATCCTGGTATCGACATCTTGATTTATATGCCGTGTGACCGTGGGCGATACGACCTCCAAACCGTGACTATGCAGGATCTTTAACAGCTGGTGATTTAATAGCGAACGAGCGGTGAGCATACCCTCGACATCTGCCAGTAAACCACAGACCCGATAGCTGATTGAAAAGTCGCCCAACTCCTTAATGTGTACGTAAGGATCGGATAAGCCCGCATTGCGGGCCGCTTTAAGCATATGCGGCTCTACTTCTTCGAAACTAATATCGTATCCTAGCGATAATGTTGTTGAGATGATTACGCCTGAGCTTCTGGTTACGGTAACGGCGAGATTAATAAACGTTGAGTTGGGAATAGCGACCAACTCTCTGTTTTCGGTTTGAATTTCGGTATCAAACAATCCGCGCTCAGACACCTTTCCAAAGAACTCTCCCACCTGGATAAAGTCTCCCACGCTGAAGGGTTTGGTAACCCTCAGCATAACCGCCGCCATAAAATTGGTGACAAAAGATGTCGAGGAAAACGCTATAGATCCCGATAGCACGATTCCGAACAAACCCAGGATTTGATTCCGCGTAGAGTCAGGTAATGGCGCAACCAAAATCATGGCAAGAATTGACATAATGCTTAGAAATAGAAGTGCCAATTGTCTTGGTAGTCGCGCCTCGCTGCCCAGACTCTTGTGGCGAACTAACAGAAAATAATGGCCTAAGCTCAATACCAAGCCAGCGATAAACATCACGCTCGCCAGTGGCAGCAAAGACACGATCAAAGACTCCAGCATGGCATCACTCCCAAAAACTGCAATCACCACGAACAGCCGGCCATATATCGTGGGTACTTACGGTTGCCTTACCCAAACAGCGAAGTCGGTCAATAGTTCGTAGTACAAATCAATAATCGGATCAAATACAGACGGTTCCTGCTCTTCCCTGAGGACGTTTGCTTCGTCCAATACGTAGGCGTAAATAGCTTGCACTTGATCTTCGGTCAGAACTTTATCAAATTTGGGCATGCCCTCGTTCTCCATTAACCCGCCACGCACGACACTGTCAAAATTACTGTAAAACGCCATAGGCAAATTACGTAAATCTGGAATAGCGTGGGAGGATGCAGCCCCAGCCCCATGACAGACAGAGCAGTGGTTGGAGTACAGTTTATACCCTTGGTCAAGACGTTCTGAATTCGCACTGGTGCGCGGCGGCACGGGGCCTAGAGCAACCGGCTTCGGCAGCGACGGCAAACTCTCGGTAGCGCCGAGTTTAAATACCAGGATCCTGCCGGGCGGTATGGGGTTGTTGCCATCAAACCTCATTACCAAGCCAAGAGCTCCCCCCCAGCCCACGGCCACCGCAATGTACTGTTCGCCGTCCAGCATATACGTTACAGGAGCCGCCATTACACCCACCTGCGTGTCGTAACTCCAAAGGATCTCTCCCTTATCGGCACTCACCGCATTAAGTGCCGCTTTACTCGTGCCCTGTAATACCAGGTTTCCCGCGGTCGCCAGTACACCGCCGTTGCCACCCGTAGCGTGTTCCAGGCGCCAAACTTCACTCTGGGTCTGCGGGTTCCAAGCTAGTAAATAGCCGGTAAACAATCTCGCTTTCATTTTCTCAAGAAGCGTTGGCATTCCATGCAGTGGAGGCGCTGGGACCTCCACGCCGATATTCCAGCCACCCCGGATGTAGTCCGTTTTGGCAACGATATATTCACTCATCGTAAATTTTACCGGAATGTAAACCAAACCCGTGTCGGGGCTATGTGCCATGGGGAACCAGTTGTGCGCACCCAGAGACGAAGGCGTAATATCTGTGCCTGGATTATCCTGGTAGTTTGCTTCGGGCGTTTCTACGGGGCGCCAGGTATTCTTATCATAGTGCGTCGCCCAATTCACCGTAGTGTAGGGCTCAATGGACAACGGAATACCCGTTTCTCTATCGATGACAAAAAAGAAACCATTTTTCGGTGCGTGCCAAATAACCTTCCGGTTTTTCCCTTGCCATGGCATTTCGGCCAGCATGATTGGCTGGGTGGATGTAAAGTCCCAGTTGTCGGCAGGCGTTTCTTGGTAGTGCCAGATGTACTCTCCGGTATCCGGGTTTACCGCCACGATCGAATTAAGGTACAAATTGTCGCCGCCACCCGGACTACGTTGCTCCCTATCCCAAGGAGTGCCGTTCCCTACGCCAAAGTAAAGCTGATCCAATTCTTCGTCATAGACAATGCTGTCCCACACGGTACCGCCGCCGCCCATTTTCCACCACTGGCCATTCCATGTTTTAGCTGCTTTTTGCAGCGCCGGCGTATCCAGGCCATCAGCGGGATTGCCAGGCACAGTGTAAAACTTCCAAACCTGCTCACCACTGTTTAAGTCATAGGCGGCTATAAATCCACGAACGCCATACTCGGCACCGCCGTTGCCTATAAATACTTTACCTTTCGCAATTCTAGGTGCACCGGTAATGGTATAGGGCCACTTTTTTATATCTGCTGTTTGGGTTTCCCACAATAGTGCACCGCTTGTTGCATCCAGCGCGATTAGCCGCGCGTCAAAGGTTCCAACCAGGACTTTACCGTCGGCTACGGCGACACCTCTATTGACGACATCACAACAACCTTTGGCCCCCCAGCTTTTGGGTACCTTGGGGTCGTATTTCCACAACTGTTCGCCTGTGCGTGCATCCAGGGCGTAGACCACACTCCAGTTCCCGGTAACGAACATAACGCCGCCTACCACTATTGGCGTCGCTTCCAAGCCTCGTTTGTAGTCGGTGTTGAAAGACCAGGCCAATCCCAACTGAGCCACGTTTTGGTCGTTAATCTGGTTTAATGGGCTAAAACGTTGTTCCTGCGCGGTAAGACCATGGAGTGGCCAGTCGACATTCTCTGCGGCGCTGATTGAATTAACATATAAGAGGGCCAGACAAAAACAGCCCAGGCGTGGAACCCAGTGATTGAAAATAGATTTCTCCGATGGCATAAACCGCCAGTATTATTTTTATTTACCAACATCCGATGTTTGGCAGTACCCTGTCGGCACCCTACTAGTATGCCTCATTCTCGTCACCCATCGACACAGATATTTCGCCCGAAGAATCCATACGTGCTTAGCAAGCCTCTGCAGCTCCTAGCTGGCAATAAAGCGGAATAAAGGGCTTACCGTCCAGTTCACGTTTTTGTTCATGGGATAGCGTAGTCCTAGCATTTCAATGGCTACACAGTATCGTCTGTTATTCACCATCCCTGGCAATCAGCTCGGCACTCCCGTAACTTTTTTCCATGCTGCTCAGGGGCGATTTGTCCAGCCCGTGGTTTGGAATGGGGTATCGTAGCCCGTTACGACTGAGAGCTGCGAGACCTTCTAAAGCAGACGGCAAAAAGCTAGGTGGTATGGCCAACAGCAGTTCATCGTCCTGCACTCCTCCAAATTTTCGCTCTGCATAACAAGGAATGGACAGTGACGGCTCGCCGGTTTTTAGGGCGTTTCCCCAGGAGTCAGCGCAGGAGCTCTCCCCCACGCAAGTGAAGGTATACTTTTTGTAATTCCGGTACTGCAGCCCGTTTATTAAGGTGATCATCTGCCCGGGTGTACCATAAATAAGGCATATATCAGGATTATCAATACGCCCTGCAGTGAGCGGCGAAGTAACCAATGCTTCATAGTCACCGTAAGGCGCGCAGCTCATTTCCTGCTGATGTTTGGCGCTACTTTCCAGATCGCCGTACCAGACACCGTTGAATGCATTGCCACTGATGAACTCATCGTCGCGCGGGTGAAGGCCCACCACAGCACCGCACTGTGATCCTACGAGATCATCCATGGTGACACCCAGGGTATAGCCGAGCCAGCGAGACTGACCTACGATCTGATCAGTAGCGAGTTTTTCTCCGGCGGGCGGGCGGCGTAAACGATGGATCTCTTCGAGTTCTGTGGCTTTATGAAAGCGCTTCATGCCTATGGGTGTGGCGCGCAGGCGAAGAAACTGGTTAAGTCCTCCTACCAATGCGGGAAAGTCATATTCGGTGTCATCGTTCCAGCAGTTTTTCTTGGTCATAGCGTCAGCCTTCGCAGTGATCGCGGGTAGAATATCTAATCTACCAACATCAGGCTTTCTTGCCCACCCTGACCGCAAGCACATCACAAGTGGCTCCGTGAAGCACCGCATTGGCGGTCGACCCTAGCATTAAGCCCAGACCATGTTGCCCGTGAGTACCAAGGACAATAACATCGGAGCCCTTCGATTTTGCCAATTCCCTAATTTCTACTGCAGGTGCACCCATAATCACTTCGGCTGATTCCGGAGGTATTCCGTGCCGGCTCAACAGTTCAGAAAGTGAGGCCCTGGCTTGTTCAACTGCTTGCGATTCAATTCTCTTCGGATCACCCAGCATTGAGTACATATCAACATAAAAACCAGCCAGTGGCTGTATAATGGTAACAACTGCTATTGACGCGCCCTCTTCCGCCATAAGCTCTTTTGCCGCTTTCAGTATGTGCTCAGACTCATCGCTGGTATCAACAGCCACTACAATGTTTCGGTAACTCATTTGGAACCTCCCTTTTCAAAACTGTATATTCATACCGAAATTGTAAAAGAATGGGATACCAGGAGGATTGATACGTGTCAACTCATACGCTATTGCAGTGCTAAACTATTCATACCTCCGTGCGGTTTCTACCTGATTCTTTAGCGCGGTACAGTGCTTTATCAGCCTGATCCAGGGCCTCGTTCAAACTTTGTTCGCTGGTCCAGTTCGCAACATCCAGGCTCACGTTGACGGAGACTACCGTTTCCCCCTCTACTGTTATTTGAAGCTCCCCGATGCCTAGACGAATTTCCTCTGCTTTGTGTTTGGTTGGCTCGAGATCAGTGTCGGGCATTAACAATACAAACTCCTCGCCGCCGAATCGCGCCAGTACATCTGATTTTCTCACCTCATCTTGTGTACGCTTGGCCACAGCAGTCAAAACCTGATCACCTACCAGATGACCGTGATCATCATTGAAGCTCTTGAAATGGTCGATATCCAATAGAATTAGAGATAGCGGTGCTCCATTGCGTCGCGCACGGGAATGCTCAGATTCCGCCACCTGTTCGAAATAGCGTCGATTAAAAACCTGGGTAAGAGGGTCGATGGTGGCGAAAACTTCCAGCTGCCCTGTAACTTGAAGTTATTCGTTTCCAGCTCGCCAGAGAGCTTCGTGATCTGTCGATAGTTGTCGGCTGAGCGGGTGGACAGCATCAACACCTGAACGAAGATAAATGCCAGAAACCCTATATGAGTGAGGTAGCCTAACCCGACATACCCAGCCAAGTGCAGCAGCTCCAGCACGTTAAACGTCGCCACCAAAACTGATGCGAAAGCTATATAGAGAAAATAGGGCTGCCTGCGATAGATCAGCGGAAAAAAACAGACGACAAGCGCGCAAAGGTAACCCAAATGCACGGCCTGATACCATGGTACCAGCATGCTGGCGGTGAGCGTATCGGCAAGTATCGCGACGACAGAAAAACAGGTGGCGAAAAAAGCGTTTTTTTTGCAAGCTGGCACTGTACTCCTCGGGGTATAACGAACGCATGAAGCCAATATAAAAGTACAGCGACCAAAAGAAGGTAAGGTATTCAATTTTCAGCAAGGGTCCCCACAGCGCCTCAGGAAGTAGTGATCCCAGCAAGTTTTGATTGGTCAAGCTTGCACGAACGCTAACGACCAGGCACAACAGCGCGAAGTACAACGGCGCTTTGTCTTCTCGACGGCTAAAATACATAAAGAAAAAGTAAAAGCTGATACATAAAATGATGCCCAAAACGAAGGCGTCGACAAGCGAGCTCCTATACTGGGCAAGGTGAATGTCGGTTGAGGGCCCTAGTAACAGAGCGTTACGAAACCCGGCCTTGCGGTGGTGAAAGTTTGCAACTTGTACCACAATGTCGAGTTCGTCGCCGACGTCAGTCAGAAAATGTGAGATGCGTCGTTGGCCAAGGCAATTGAACCATGTTCTGGCGGGAGAAGGACCTTGAGTCTATAGGTCGCATAACCTGAAACGGGTAGGTCATCTGCGTATGTCGTCCAGAGAGCCGGCACCATCTGATAGCTATATTGCCCCGTGGCGATATCACCCGGCGCGATCAGTTGTTGCCAGAAGAACTGCCACTCGCCCGCAAGCGATAAACTGCCATCGCGCTCAAAAGACCAGTCACACAAGTCGAGTAAGCCCTTCTCCGCGACCGGCAGAGCAGGCCCTGTATTTGCATGGGATCCCGTGCTGTGAAAAATTGAGCAGCTCAGAAATAAAAGCGTAAAAAAGGACAGAGAATACATAACTCTGGCTCGGGAAAGGCCGAATCCCATCTGTGATTAATTTCCTATCAGTTAGTCGCTTTGCCAGCTTCAATTAACCGGTGAAAAAATCAACACTGGGATTCGGCGAATATTCGCCGTGCGAGCACGATATTCTTTGTAATCCTCATACATCTCTTCGAGCAGTGGCCAAAATTCTGCTTCTTCTTGCTCGTTAGCCTCGCGCATCGTATAGGTTTTTTTAACGGCTCCCACCTGAATATCGGAGGTTGCCGCTGCGGCGACATTGAAATACCAAACAGGCAGCTTTGACATACCACCTTTCGATGCCGTCATTAAGATGTTGTCACCGTGGCGCAAAAAGAGCAACGGCACCTTTCTCACCACTCCTGACTTTCGGCCGACGGTGGTTAAAATCGCCACGGGAGAGCCGAGAAATCTATTCCAGAGACGGCCACCGGTTAATTCGTAAACGCTGGTCTGCAACCGTCCCACTCTATTGATCAGCCATGAGCCAAATCTTTCTTGTTTGGCAGAGTAGGGTTTGATTTCGTTGTCCATTATTTGCGCCTTGGCCTTTGGTGGTCATTATTCTAGGGTAGTAAGCAGCGGTTCAGTCTAACAGTACTGCAGCTAATAATTCACTCGCGGTGAACCAGTGGCGCATGCGCTTTGGTCATCTCCTATCCGATGCACGCGCACTACATAAATGAACTCTGGGACAATCCGCAGAAATTTGATCCTGCGAGGCGCTTTTGCCGCCTCCGACTCGCACTATCGCCATAAAAACCGCTTCAGGCAGCAATTGCGCTGATCTGAGAGCGAGTAGTACACGTACAATTATTGAAAATACTACGGAACACACCATGAAATCAGCAGATGTAGAAGCGACTCCTACAAAAGACCACAAGGCTATCACCTACCCTCGCCTACCGTGCAGAGGCTGTCTGGCTGATTGCACGCTGTACGACAGCTGTGAGGGTCGCCCATGGCGATTGAGCCCATCAATGACCGCATTAACCAAAAAGGGGGGCGAACAATGCAAGTAGGCACACAACAACTGCAAGATATGGACAACCGCACAAGAGCGGCATTCGTGAATTCCCTTTCCGGTTTCAAGTCAGCAAATTTGGTGGGTACGGTTGATGTCGAGGGTAGAACCAATTTGGCCATTATGAGTTCCACCGTACACCTCGGATCATCGCCCCCCTTACTGGCGCTGGTGATAAGACCGGGCGGCGACGAGCGCCACACCCTGGAAAATATACTCTCTACCGGCTTCTACAGTATCAACCACGTAACAGCATCCATTGTAGAGTCGGCACATCAGAGTGCAGCGCGCTACGCTCGCGATATCAGTGAGTTCGAGGCGACGGGGCTGACGCCCCTTTGGCGCAAAGACTTCAAGGCACCACTAGTCGCCGAGGCGGGAATCAAGCTAGGAATAGCCCTGCGTGAGCACCAGGAGCTGAGTATCAACGGTACGCATCTTATAATCGGTGAGGTTGTTCTAGCGGACATTCCATCTGGGAGTCTGCGCGAAGACGGTGCTGTGGATCTGGTAAGCGCCGGCAGTATGGCATTGAGTGGGCTAGATACTTACCACCAGCCAGTGGCTTTTAAGCGGATGGCATACGCCAAGCCGGACCTGCCGCCACGCGCACTGCTTCATCCTGAAAAGCCCAATACCTTCGAATGAGTTTTGTGTTGGCCTGAGACACCTATTCGGAACACTCTATTACCAGTGCCCTGTCCCTGGCTCCCCTTTTACAGGGCCTACAATCTCATCCGTAATCCATCCACCATAGAAGTGCCCGGGTTGTGCCCGCACTCGTTCATCGTCAACAAAACAATCGACGCGCCCCGGGTAAAAACTCACAGCGTCGCGCACTGCTGCGAAGGTACCCCTGGGGTTACCGTAACTCCAAGCAACAGCTTCTGCTGGGTTGCTAGCGAGCGCCCAATACCGAGCCTCTCCCTTCCATTCACAAAATGAACTCCCGGGGCAGCGAACCAGCCGGCTCCAATCTACCGATGATTCAGGTAAGTAATAGCTCGGCGGGCTTGCCGTTTCCAGAATGCGAAATACCGATGCAGTGCGGGCTATCTCCCGCCCATCGAAACTGACCCTAACCCGGCGGTCAGTCGGCTGCAAAACGGGCGGCCGAGGATAATCCCACACTGATTCACACCCCGGGCCCGGTTTACTTGCAAATGCTGGGCGCTTTTGCCCGTTGTACTCCCACATGATCGGCTACCTGGATCAGGGCTTGTCGCCCTAGGCGCTGCGCCGAGTTGTTCGCTTGGCCTTCTTTGCGGAAGTGGAGGTTAGCAACTCCCCCAATACGGCCAGCAGTTGCTTGCGTTCGCCGGCCGTCTCTTTGGTCCGTTTAGATATATGGCTAGGATGCTGTTCACGATCGAGCCAGAATTTTCCAGAGACTTTTCCCGCTTCGGTAGACGCCGCCAGCCAGACGATAGTGTCAGCGCCCTCTTGGGGTGTGCGCAGAAGAGGCTGAGTCGCTCGGTAGAAAGCCGGAAGAGAACTTTCTACTCCGGGCGTGTCGGCCCATCCGGGGTGCATTGCATTCACCGCTATGCCCTCCGCACGCCAGCGCGCTGCCCACTCTTCTGTAAGAATCATCAACCCGCGCTTGGCGCGAGCGTAAGCCACTGATCCGGAGTATTTCCCGTGTTTACTTTGCAGATCATTCACGTGAATTTTCTGTGAGTACATACCACCTGACGACACGTTTACCACACGTGCAGAGGTTGATCTTGCCAGCAGAGGCTGCAGGCGCTCGGTGAGAATAAAGGGCGCGAGCAATAAAAGCGCAAAACTCTTTTCAAAAGCCTCTGGGGTTTGCTGGCGAGGGTTAAACAGAGCGCCAGCATTGTTGACGAGTATGTCTATCGTTTTGTCCGCAGCAATAAAACCATCTGCCAGCTTATGTACCTCGCTCATCACGCTCATATCGCAGATTTTCACATCGATATGTTTATTACCTGTCTCCGTGCGTAAATCTCGCGCCACGTCCTGCGCCTTGGTTTTATCACGCGCTACCAGCGTAACCCGCGCACCCAGCGCTGCGAGAGATTTTGCAGCCGCGAGACCCAGGCCCGCTGTGGCCCCTGTAACTACTGCATGGCGGTCACCCAAGTAGGCAGACACTGGATTCCAGTTACTGCGCGAAGCGCTGTAACCAAGACGAGTAAAGCGCCACAGGCCCGGCAGTACCAGGCGATCAGCTATGGCCAGTTTGCGCGATTGTTCCTGAGGTTCGAAATTATCCTCCAAAGCCCGCTTTAGTCCGTTCATGGCGCCTTTGCCTACTCTGTCCATGCCCGCAGGAAAGAGCTTACTGGCTACGGCCAAAGGCCTTGGGAGGTCAAAATTAGCGATATAGCGCACGCGAGTACCACCGGAGGGTGTGGTACTGAAGAGAATTTCCTCACGCGCGGTAAAAATCTTGGAATCGACAGTCATCAGCATCCTCTTACCTTGCTGCAACTCAATAATTCTGTAATGCAGAGAAAACCCGACCTTCATATCTATCTTGTACTCACTGCCCTTGCCAGGCGCCCCGTCAGTAAGCTTATGACCACGTGCTACTGCAGGGTCCCACTCCTCAATACGGGAAAACTCGGAAACGTAGGCAAAAACCTCGGTGATCGAGCGTTCTACTTCTATACTTTCATCCAACGTGACTAGACTACCCATTGTGACTCTCCAGATTTAATTGCTTTAGTTACGCAGCTGGCATAAAAACAGATCACTTAGTAGCCAAAGACAAGTCGATTGACGGCATTTACAACGTCATCCCACCGTCAACAATAAACTGGGCGCCAGTGGCAAAGGTCGATTGATCAGATGCCAAATAGGAAACAATTGAAGCGATATCCTCGGGCTGACCCAGGTGCCCTACCGGATGAGAGGCCACAAAACTTGCCAACAGCGCCTCTGGCTCTTCTGACTGCGCCAGTGTTTTGTCAATAATACTGGTATGAATGGCACCCGGATGCACCGAATTACAGCGAATGCCGTTTTTTTGTTCCGCACAATACAGGGCAATGGATTTTGTCATCATATTCACCGCACCTTTGGCAGCGTTGTAGGCACACAGGTGCGCATTGGCGCGAATACCCGCCGCAGAGGACATATTGATAATTGCACCGCCAGTTTTTTTCATCAGCCCGATACCGTATTTGCAGCCAAGGAAGGTGCCGTCTACGTCGATACTAAATTCATGTTTAAACGCGGCCAGAGTCATGTCTTCAATAGATCCCATGGTGGTAATCCCGGCATTGTTAACCAGTACATCCAGTTGGCCAAATTGCTGCTCAATTGCGGCGAGCGCATCGACCCAGTCCTGTTCCTGACTGACATCCAACTTAATTGAAATCGAAGCGTTACCCAATGCCTTGGCAACAATGGCGGCATTGCCAAGATCAATATCGGCAACCACTACGGTCATGCCGTCAGTTGTTAATCGGTGAGCTATAGCTTCACCCAGGCCCGAGGCTGCACCGGTTACCAGTGCAATTTTATTTTTTGTATTCATATCAAATCTCCAGATTTTAGGTGATACCAGTATTGCGTTTTTCTTCTATTGCGACCTTGTAACGCTCCAGATAAGAAACCAGGGCGGGATCGTGTTCTACCTTCTCACGGGTATAACCATGATTGGACATTTGATCTCGAGGGCGTGCTCTTCCACCCGAGCGTTGCTGAGCCAAAAAATCTTGTATGTTCTGCTCCAATGCTGAGTCCGGCAATAAATCCATTTTTCGATACACCCTGGATATTTCATCCACTGGCGCATTAAGTAGGTCAACATACTGCATATTGATTACGCGCTCGGGGTGGGCACTCTCATATTCGGCCATTTTGGAATAGGTTCTTCCCATGCGCTTAAGGCAGTAAGACTCTTCTTGATTCAATTTTGCCTGGTAGTTTTGGTCTGCCAAAAACGGGCTATTTACGATATCGAGTAAAGTACAAAAAGAGCTGAGCACTCGATAGGGATCCCGGTGCAGATACAGAAAAGTTGCCTCGGGAAAAACCTTTGAGAAATTCTCCAGGTGACTGGCCATCTGGGGTGCTTTTAGCACCAGAAAACCGCCGTCGGGCACCGGATTCTTCCAAGTGAGCAACTGAATTATTTTTCGGTAGTTAACAAAACTGGGAGTCAGGTCAGCGCTTGCTAACCACTCGCGCCAACCGGGCAGGATAAGCGACGGCGCCATGCCAACTATGCCTGTACAGTCCATAAAACCCCACACACACTCCTCGGGGTCATCCGCCTCAACCCAGTGCATTTTCTGTAAATCAGAACCTCGCAAAGCGTCAATCGACTTCTTTACCTCGGTACGCCTGGGGTCATTCTGAAAAGTCGCCGCTTCCGGCGGCGGTGTTGGCAACATCAATTCCCAGCGGGACAGAAAGCGTGCGTTACCGTGCAGCGCCAGCAGATTGTGCAACAAGGTAGTGCCGGAACGTTCGTGCCCAGTGATATACAAGATTGGAGGTATTGGGGTGTCTTCTATTTCCGGGTTTTGCTTCAGGCAGTCAATAATCGAAAGCCTGCGACTGAGATCATTTACTGCCTGGCGAGAGAGAAACTCTCGGCCGAAGTCAGAAAGCTGGGGCCCATCAAGACCGCTCAGATAAGCCTCCAGGGAACCCATAAACCAGTCATCACCAAAATCTGACAAGCCGGTGCGTTGCTGGGCTTTTTGCATTAGCGCTTGCGCGAGACTACTCATTTTTTTTAGTTCACCAAAACCCCGAAGCGTTCCATTGTCGCTACATTACTGGCACCTTGACAACAGTTTTTTCTGCGAACGCATTTAGTCCTGGAAAGTGGCGCAACAGCGGTCGGCTATACAGTTAATCTGGAAGCCGACCGTGCGCGCAGTTACAACAAGTTTACTTGGGCGGTGCTCCGGCGCCCTTGGCACGCATCTGCATCATTTGCTGCATTTGTTGCATCATTCTATCAATGGTGAAACTCGCCGTGGCCTGTCGCGGGGGAAACTCCCTAAACGTCATTAACCATTTGCCAACTTCTTGTTGGGTCGGCACGAATAGCCACATTTGATCCGCAAAGAATCGTGTGTACATGGAAGAATCAATTGAAGTTTCATAGGGGTCGGTGCG
>JBALVT010000125.1:0-12639 GCA_036961345.1 Halioglobus sp. | reverse complement strand
TTCGTATTCGCAAAACAATTGATGATTATCGGCAGGAAAAAAGCAGCGGCCATTAGCTGTCTACTATTGTTAACCTCTATGGTCTATAGTGGCTGTTCAACAAAAATCATCAGGACAACTCAATCATGACTGCCGCGTCCCCGGAGGGTCAACCCGGCTCGCAAAATACTCTGCAAAAACCGTCTTTAGATGTATTCGTTTTTTTTCCCGCCTTGTTGATTGCTTTAGCCGCCGTTGCTTTTTTGCTTGCTGACCCCGAAGGTGCAGCAAGAACGGCGAGCGACGCCATGGCCAGCGTTACCTCGGGTTGGGGCTGGCTGTTTGTGGTTTTTTGTTTTGCGGCTTTTGTATTTGCTCTGTGGTTGGGTTTTGGCAGGTTTTCCCATGTTAAGTTGGGGCTTGCGCACGAGGAGCCGGAGTTCTCCGAGCTGAGTTGGGCGGCAATGATGTTTTCCGCAGGCATTGGTATTGGCCTGGTCAGCTGGTCGTTTGTCGAACCCATTTATTATCTGTCTACACCACCTCTTGGAATCGAGCCTCATTCGGCGGCCGCAGCAGAGTGGGGGCACATGTATGCATTGTTTCATTGGAGTTTTGTTCCCTGGGCGCTTTATGCCGTGCCTTCGGTTGCCGTCGCATACAGCCTTTATGTAGAGCGCAGCCCCTTTTTACGAATTAGCCAGGCAAGTAGCCGAATTCTTGGAAAACAGACTAACGGTATTCTGGGATCGGTAATCGATACTTTGGTGATATTGGGCCTGGTTGGTGGTGCGGGCACGTCGCTGGGTTTAGGTGTGCCACTGGTATCGGCCTTTGTTGCAGATCTGTTAGGCGTGCCCGATACGTTTTGGACGCAGCTTGGGGTATTGGCCGTTTGGACACTGATATTTGGCGTCAGTGTTTATAAGGGTCTAAAGGCAGGCATTAGAATTTTAAGTGATATTAATGTGTTTTTGGCTATCGCCATTGTACTGTTTGTTTTGTGTGTCGGCCCCACTATATTTATATTGACGATCACCGCAAATAGCGCTGGTTTGATGATTGATAATTTCATGCGTATGAGCTTTTGGCTGGACCCCATAGACAAGGGCGGCTTTCCCGACAGCTGGACGTTGTTCTATTGGGCCTGGTGGATCGCTTACGCCCCGATGATGGGTTTGTTTTTTGGCAGAATTTCCAGGGGCAGAACCATTCGGCATTTGGTGCTGGGCGTCATTCTCTGGGGCAGCGCGGGCTGCATAGCTTTTCTTGCGGTGTGCGGTGGTTATGCCATTGACCTGGAGCTGTCTGGCCGATTGGCGGTTTCTGCGTTATTGACCGAGCAGGGTATTGCACCGACGGTGGTCGCGATTGTGAATACCTTACCCTTTAGTACGTTCATTGCTGCTGTGTTCACCGTGCTTTGTATTGTTTTTCTGGCCACTACATTGGATTCCGCAGCTTATGTATTGGCCAGTGTCAGTACAAAAAATTTGTCAGGTCTGGATGAGCCTGCGAAATATAACCGCCTGGTGTGGGCATTTGTATTGGCACTAATTGCGGTGGGCCTTTTACAGCTTAATGGTTTGAAGACGGTACAGGCCTCTACCATTGTCACTGCTTTGCCTTTAATTCCAGTGTTGGCGCTGTTGTTTATGTCGCTTGTCAAAGCACTAAACGAAGATTTTGGTGCGCAGCTCAATCATAAAACGTTGTCGATCGACGACCAACCGGAATTGCCAGACTAAAGCGCTGACTCCCGATTCAAATACTCACAGCAGGTATCCCAGAGCCTCTCGCGCATCGCGGCATTCTCGAGTAACTTGTGGCTGGAAGCTTGTTTACTATTTACAAAGTATTTTCCTGTCGGTAATGACTGCGGTTCCTGACCGGCAAGGAAAAGTGATGTTTTAGCGCCTTTTTCAGGCGATATAAAAAGCTTTCGCAAAAAGAACTGGGCCGTCTTCGAATAGCCGTCGAGAATGCCGGTGTTGACCGCCCCCGGATGCAGGGTGTTCACAGCTATCTGGCGGTCGCCAATACGTTCGGCAAGCTCTCTGGCCAACAGCATGATGGCGAGCTTGGATTGGTTATATGAGCTCCCTCCGCTGTACTTTTTCCAGCCCTTAAAGGAGTCGAAATTCAGCTTGCCAAATTTGTGCATCATCGATGTCACGAATATTACCTGGGAGGGAGCGGCGGATTCCAGTACCGGCAGTAGTTGCAGGGTTAGCTCAAATTGTGTGAGTGCATTTACTGCAAATTGAAGCTCATAGCCATCTTTGGTGATTACCTCGGTATGGCTGGTGAGGCCGGCGTTGTTGATAAGAATATCCAGTTTGTCGTATTTGGCCTTAAACGCTTCAGCACACTCGTGCACTGAGTCCAGCGAAGAGAGGTCGAGATCCAGCAACTCGATCTTGTCATTGCCTGTTTGCGCTACGATCTCGCTCTTAAGCTGCTCCGATTTGTTTCGGTTGCGGTTGGCCATCACAATGGTATGTCCGGCATTTGCCAGTTCCATAGCCGTTATCTTGCCGATGCCGCTGGTGGTGCCTGTAATGAGGATGGTCTTCACAATGGAATCTCCATAAGTCGAATTTTTACCTTGGTACAATGCTGCTGAACGCTACCCTAACTGATTCAGTCGAGGATCGTTGGGATAAATCCACTGATCGCCGATTACCTGTTCCACCCGCAGTTCCTTCGGTATATTGTCGATTCCGATCATGCGATCGGCAGCCTCGTTCCAGTGATAGATGCGCGCTTCCTGATAACTCAGGGGTACGCCCTGAAAACCATTGGACTCCATTGAGGCTTGGATTTTCTCACCAAACTGTGTGTCTTCGACTAATACCTGAGCCAGGCGGGCGCCGTCGTCTTCTGTCCACAGGTCGGGTTTCATACCTTCTTTCCAGGGTGGTGCCATGGTCCAGGTTTCCATGCGTGACTTGTTAATGCCGTTGGGCCAAAACAGAATCGGTGGTATAGCGTACTGACTCAAGGGGGAGACCCAGTTAGGAAACAAACCGTAAGATTGAGTGCAGGTGCGCCCGATTTCCCCGACGGTGTCAATCTGGGCGATATCTGCAGGCACGTCCAGTGCTTCCAGGTTTGATTTGCCTGCCGGTGTTGGTGCCACCATGCGACCGTGGCCATTGGGGTATAAAGTGTTCACATTGCGTCTGTCATCCAGAATTGGTGCGACGGTTTTCGGGTGGATGGTACGTACATGATAGACCTCGGTATTGGCTTCCATGGCAATTTTCCAATTGCAGTCCAGGTCAAAAATATGCCGCGCTGCCAGTCGGCAGTTGTGAAACTGAAATTCTTCCCACTCGTCGGCGATGGGGCCCAGCCACTCACGCAGATTGGGCGCTTGTGGGTCGAAGTTCACAAAGATGAGATTGCCAAAGCGTTCGCAGCGCACGGGTTCCAGTCCGCGGGCGGATAAATCCAGGTTGTTAAAATCTTCAGGGTTACGAACGGCTTTCAATTCTCCGTCGTGGGAGTAACTCCAGCCATGATAGGCACAGGTCAGGCGTTTTTTCTTGCCGCGGGGTTCCGTTACCACCGGCGCGCCGCGGTGGCTGCAGGTATTGTAAAAGGCCTTGATGTCACCGCTTTGGGTATGCGTGATAACCACGGGTTGGCCGGCGTTTTCCCATAACATGAAACAATCCGCTTCGGGCACCTCGTCGATGTGCGCCGCCAGCAACCAGGACTTGCGCCACACATGTTGTTTTTCCAGCTCAAAAAATCGCGGGTCGACATAACGACCGGCAGGTATATCCGGCGTCACTGGCCAGTCCTCAGGAGGCGCGGTGCGCGCCGCTTCAAACTCCATCAATTGATATAGGGTGTCAATCTGATCCTGGGTCATGCTCATTGCCTTAGTGCTCCTTTAGGCGGCGTCAAACTCAAGCCAAAGGTGATGGAAGCCACGCAACATGTGCGAGTGGGTGCGCACGTTATCGGTGGACGCATGGCGTACCCCGCTGAAGCGGTCGAGGAGAGCTTCTAGCCCCATGCGGGCCTCCATTCTGCCCAGCGGTGCGCCAATGCAAAAATGGATGCCGTGGCCAAAGGTGAGATGTGAATTTGGTGCTCTATCCAGGCGAAACTCATCCGGCGAATCGTGTTGCGCCGTATCTCGATTCGCTGAACCCATTAATAAGATAGCGATATCTCCGGTGCGCAGATGTTGCCCGTGCAGTTGCAGGTCGTTTGTCACTGTACGAAATACAAATTGAACCGGTGCGTCATAGCGGAGTATTTCTTCTATGGCGGCGTCAATCTTGCTTCGGTCGGCGCGCAACTCGGACCATAATTCAGGATGGCTGGCCGCGTAGTACAGCAAATTGCTGAGCAAATTTGTTGTGGTTTCATTGCCCGCAATCATTAGTAACATGCAGAATCCTGAGATGTCTTCATCTGACAGCTGTTCACCGTCTACCTCGGCATTTACCACCTTGCTAATAAGGTCGTCTCCGGGGTTGGCTCTGCGTTCGGGGATAAGTGCGCGAAAGAACCCGGCCATTTCTATGATATCGGGCATGCGTTCTTCCATATTGGCAGCTTCCGAGGTGCCTGTTAGCGCATCAGACCAGCGCTTGAAATCGTCACCTCGTTCAACGGGTATGCCCATCATTTGTGAGATTACTGCCACGGGCAGGCCAATGGTAAAAGCCTCGGCAATATCCACTGGGGTTCCGGTGCCAATGGCCGCTGCCAGCGAATGACTAAGGTTGTTTACCTCGGTCTCAATGTCTTTGAGGGTGCGGCTGGTAAAGGCGCGATTAACCAAAGCGCGCAGTTTGGTGTGCCTGGGTGGATCATCTGATAACAGTGGCAGCGCCACGGCGGACTGCTCAGACTCCGCGAAGGCTGATGAAGAAAATTGTTTGTGGTCTTTTAGGGCGCGCAACACATCTTCATGGCGGCTGAAAATCCATTCGCCGGAGTTTTCGTCTTTGAACACCGGGAGGCTTTCACGCCATTGTTGATAATGTGGGTAGGGGTCGTTGGCAATTGCAGGATCAAATAGTCGCACAGCGGGCTCTTTTCAACCGGATATTACTTGAAAATATAGCATGCTGTGAAAAGGTGTAACAGCTGTAGTTTTTAGTTGAGTGAATTCTCTAGCGCGCTCGGGGAAGTGATAAGTCTATTTGTCTTGCCCGTTCTGAGATTTGACGCCATCGCCGGCTTCAGCATTACCCCGACCCAACAGACGATACCAATCTCGAAACGGGCCGATCATGTTTTGCCAATACGTTCTGTTTTCTTTTTCATTATTTGACGATATACCCCAGGGGGTGTATTCATCTTTTGCAGGGATATACAGACAGCCAAACAACCTGTCCCAAATACTGGTGACGGCGGCAAAATTCTTGTCCCAGTGTTGTTCCAGATAGCTGTGGTGAACATGGTGCATTACCGGACTATGCAGCCATTTGGCCAGCCACCGCGGGTAGTGGAACTGCACATGGTAGTGCCTGAACGCGCCATTAAATCCAAACAGCAATGCAAATGCGCTAACATTTAGGATAGTGGCCTCGACAATATCGCCATTGAAAAGATAAGCAAAAATACCGGCCGCAAAGCCATAGCTAAATGCACCCCCTGCGGCCCATATTGGGGCAGCGATAAAGTGTTCCCGGTAGCGTGTTAATGGCGTAAGTACTTCGGCCGAATGGTGCACTTTGTGTATTGCCCACAACGCCGGAACTTTGTGCATGGTGAAATGGGTTAGAAAAAATACGAAGTCATAACAGAGCAGCGTTACCAGGCTGTAGAGCAGCATCCAAGCAATGTTGGGTGTAAACATCGGAGTGCTACCAAATACCGTTTCAAGCCCACCAATAACAGCCTGCTCAGTTGCTGGTCCAATAGCTACAAACAGGCCGATTCCCAATGCCGGGTGCAAGATTCTCTCGGTTATCCACAGCCACAAATCAACGCGGGCAGACGGATGAGTATAAATATCCCTGGGGAATAGAAATTGTAGAAAGCCGGATTTCCTTTCGTGTCCGTCGGCGCCCTTGGAGCCGCTACCTTTACGCTTAAACCAAATGAATATCGCAATCAGCAAGGTGATGGCGATGACATCCAAATGCAGATCACGTGGAATATGCTCGCTTGTCATTTCCCAGTTAATGCTACTGGCTTTTTGCACTAGTTCAGTGAGAGGGCCTGTGGTTTCAGGCGAAGCTGGAGTTAATTCAACAATTGGATTTTCTGCGGGCATAAAACGTCATTGTCCCAATCGTCGCTACAGGTGCATTTCTGGTAAGGCCGGAAAAGATGGGCAGGTAGCCCACCTTTTCATCGTGCTTGGGGTGGGGCTTAGCCCGTGATGGTCATCAGCAGGGATTCTGCAACCATGGCGGGAGTTTCCTCGCCTTCAATTTCGACTGTTACCAACTGCTTGGTGAGGAATCGGTTCTCATCTTTGCGATCAACGCTGATGATTTCAATATGCGGCCGAATGCGTTTGCCCGCTCTGACTGGGGCGAGAAACCGTACTTTGTCCAGCCCGTAATTGACGCCCATCACCATGTTTTGGGGAACAATACCGGTGCTTTCGGCCATGCTGGCGAGCATGGACAGCGTGAGAAAACCGTGGGCGATGGTACCGCCGAAGGGTGTCTGCGCGGCCTTTTCTTCGTCAATGTGTATAAACTGGTGATCGTCGGTGCAATCCGCGAAGGTGTTGATACGCTTTTGGTCCAGGGTAATCCAGGGGCCAGGCTCAAACTTCTTCCCCGCTTGTGCGGTCATTTCTTCCTTGGGTATCTCTAGTACGGGCATGATGCGGTTATCCTGTGTGTTAGCGCTGAATGTAGCTGCTGCGAATAGTACCGCCAATCTGTAGTGCACCGCCAGCGGGACTTGCGCGCCAAGTTCAGCTCGGGGTAGATGTACCCTAGAACAACGAGTAACGTGCGCCCCTGGCCTTGGGCACTCTATGCGCCTCGGGCAATTCACAAATTCTGTCCATGTGGGTGGTGCTGCCGTCGGCGTATTCCCAGACCAGTTGTTCGCCCGCAAGGTAACGTTTAACGACCACCGGCCCCCAGCCAAAAGCGTGAAAATCCAGTACGCCGTTGTTCCAGATCATGCTCGCAGAGGTACGCATGCAGAACGCTTGTTCGCCGACAGTAAACAAAACAGAGCCCTCGGTATCGTTGGTGTTCAGCCCCGCAGTGCTATTGGGGCCGTAGTCATGAATGATGCCGGACGATGTAACAATTGTGCGATTGCCGCACTGCTCAACGCGTTCCACATGTCCTGTATGACCGCCTTCGATACCGATCCACAGCCCGCGAATATCGGCGGCCTCCTCGGGCAGAGGCTCAGTACATTCACCTAAAACAGGCAGGGGGAAATGCGAGTACCCACAGCCTGGGGTATTGCCCTTGGGGATATCCGCTGCCAATTTTCCGCTGCCATTGAGGTCGGGCAGTTCGCAGTAGTTCACGGTGCTGCCGTCGCCGGCTAAGGTTGCCGGATTAGTGGTCAGAGGTGGACGCGCGGATAAATAAGCTAGCCAGAAACCGGCCAGAGCGAGAATCGCAGGTACCAGAACTATCCCCAATAATACTTTTTTCATAGGCCTTATTTTTCCCCAGGGATTAAACGATGTCGCAGGTGTTGGTAATGCTGCTCAGAGTATTAGGATATTCTCACTATACAAATAGGCATAATATGTGTCAATATAATTTCGTTGGAACATGCGTCAACCTATCTGTGGTATTGGTAATTCCGTTTATGTGTTGGTGCGTTGTGGAAATCACTACAAACTTCTGAAAATCAGTTTTATCAGAGGGTTCACGGCAGTATTTTGGGCTATTAAGGCCCACCAAAAATTGGGGGTTTTATGAAGATTTTCTACGCGGTTCTTACGGTTATTTATGTCGGCTGGTTTGTCTGGTATGGCGGTAGTGGCGAAGCAATAACTAACGCCGAGCTAGAGTCTTATATAACATCCATGAAAGAGAAATCGCCTTCTGGACCAGAACGAATAGCCGAAACCACAGAATTAATGCATAGGTTAGCTGCTTTTGATACCGGCAATGAATATTTGATGATTAATTTGATTAAGTATCGTGACAAGGCTGTCTATCCTGCTGACTCTGTCTGGGCAGATGAAACCGATGCCAGAGCCGCAGACGGGCGCTATACCCAGGGTGTTATTAAGGAGCTCTTTATACGGGGAGGGTTGCCGGTATTGAAGTCAAATGTTATCGGCACATTTATGCTCGATGAAGATTGGCGCGACTGGGATGAAGTTTCAATTGTTAGATACCGCAGCGTGAAGGATATGCTGGATATGATTCTTGGCATGGCTGACAGCGGTTTGGCTGTGCACAAGTTTGCGTCAATCGAGCAAACGCATGTGTTTCCGGCTGAGCCTGTCATTAGTTTGTTTTCGATACGTTTGCTGTTGGCATTGCTACTCTTTGTTCTTGCGGTACTTGTCAGGGCGGTCGTTAGTAAGGTTGGTTGATCGTCCAGGGCCCCGCAGGAAGCGTGTGTCACGTTTGAGTTGGCAGTCTCACATCATCCAACCTTGCACTATGAGTTAAACCTTACGCAAACGGGACTGTTTGAGCTAACATTGTAGCTAAGGTTTTTTCTCAATTGGGATGGCTGCATGTATAGAAGGTGGGTAATCGCGCGACAGTTCAGGGTTTTTCTTCGGCTGGTCTTTGTCCCACTGTGGTTGGGGTGTATCAGCTCTCTCGTGGCCCATGCAGGCACGCCACTTCTTGGCCCTATCAACAGTGATCCTCTGACACAGCGCGGTATCAGTCCCCGGATACTGGATGTGGCAATTATTCCCATGTCCCAGGGCTTGCGCTCTGAAAGCACGGTCGTTTATCGACAGACTCTGGAAGATGGATCCAGTGGGGCTGAGCGCTTTCGCATGATTTTTGACCCCGATACGGAGTACGGTCGTGATCTCTACATTGACCTGGAGTCTGAGCCGCTGCGCTCGGCCAGGACATACCGGCGAATCCTCGAGGTAAGCATGGGGGCAGATCACTGGTTGCGGGCGGAAGATCGTATTCACTCGGCGAGCAGTATCAAGTTGGTCTCCTCGATTGATGGGGAAGACGTTATCGAATTTTCGTACTCTCCATTGCGCATTCCCACCAGTCTACAATGGCTGACACAGATCTCTGGCCAGGTCTTCGTGGTAGACGGCGTGCTGGATCGCATAGAGTTTCAAGGGGCAGGCGAGTTTCAGCGAGATGGTGTGCGCCATCGAGACTACGCGATGACGGTTTACTTTGGCGAGGTAGAGGATCTCGGAGGCCACGTTATCACCGCCATCTATGAAAAGTTCACTATGCGTCTTCGTCGCCAATGGATTGCTGCAGAGATCTGGTCAAAGACCCTGTCATACTCCAGTGAGCAGTTCGGAGAACTGGCCTGGGTGGATAGTGATTTGCCCGACCTCGACGTTAGGTTGTCGGGAGATGTTGCCAAGACGTCGATGGCCATGACGGATGTCAACAAGGACACCATCAGCACGGTCCCTGTACTGGGCGAAATACTGGATGAAGATCTGAGTTCCCAGGACACTATTCGTCTTAATCTGCAGCGGCGTCTGCCGTTCTATGCTGATGAAGTACGCAAACTCGGCTTTGAATTGCCCAAGACCTACGGGCTTGGGGTTGCTGCGCATTATCAGACCGGAGACATCGATATGCAGGGTTTCCGTGTTGCGGGTATTGATATCACGGGCGACCTCCCGTTGATCGATCCGTTGGGCTCGGATTTGGAGAGCGATGTACTCACCGGACAATTACGGGCCGACTTCTGGGTGCTGCCCTTTCTCAATGTCAGCCTGCATCTCGGTAAAATGGAAACTGAATCTGATGTCACGTTGCGTTTTACCCCTGGCTTTCAAACACTGGTGGAATTGACCGAAGGTGTCGAATTACCTGAGTTCTATACCTTTGAAACCAAAACCTCTGGCACCACTGCGGGTATTGGTTTACTGACCGGGTTTCAGTACGAGCAATTGGTCATGTCCGTGGGCGTGAACTATCTTGAAACGATTACTGAGGATACCAATGTCGAGTTAGAGGCGTTGCTATGGATGGGCTTGGTAGGCTACGATTTCGGGGGCATTGGTCTGCAGGCGCTGGCGGGTATCCAGTACCTTGATACAGACAGTACGATTGAAGGGCGTATTGATCTGGACAATGGTAAGCCGCTGAAATTCGCTATCGACACCGGGATGGAAGAAACGACCTTTTTGCTAGGTTTCAATAAGGACATCGGCCGCAACTGGACGCTGTCTTCGTTTCTGGGTGCGAACGGTACGAAATCGTCACTGACCGCGAATTTCGGGTATCGGTGGTAGCGGCCGCGATCCCAGCAATGGGGTCGGGTTCAAATTCTCACCTGGATGTCTACAGCTCGGCCTGCCAGCTGGCGGTGCTGTCTTCGAACATGATCTCCCGTTGGGGCCAGAGGTCTGTTCCTTCCTCGGAACGAGTGTCTTGGCCGCCCCTTCTGACTGGAATATCTTCTATTCGAGCTTAAATGATAATAGAAAGAGCGCTATAGTTACGCACCCG
The DNA here is from genome assembly GCA_036961345.1 of Halioglobus sp. GTDB lineage: Bacteria > Pseudomonadota > Gammaproteobacteria > Pseudomonadales > Halieaceae > JBALVT01. The sequence continues at coordinate 2,062 of JBALVT010000125.1, read as the reverse complement.
TCCGTGCCAACGCAAGAAGTGACAGAGTCAATTGGGAGTATCCACGGTACTAGCAGCGAATTGTGATGTACCAGATTTTTGAAGAGGAAGAGCACCATGCGATTGATCGCTGTTTGTATAGCACTACTGTTTTCACTGAACGCACAGGCAAGCCCCTATGGCACTGGCTGGACGAAAAACGAGCAATTGCTGACCTACTTCCAGGAAGCCAGGGGTGCTGGTATCACCGGGCATGCTATGACCCTGGCCGCCGCATCTCACAATGGCAAAGATGATGGGCTGACCGACTGGGGTCGCGCGGTGACCGATGAGATGGTGAAGCTTCGTAAGGACATGCTGGAGCGCTACCAAACCCGATGAAAAAATATACTGATAATGTCGCGCTACATTTTTTGAACAGCGCGCCTGTGCTTGTTTTTCTTCTGGCTGTATGTCCTGCAGTGCAATCTCAAGATAGCCCGAGTTTTGGTGGTCCCGATTCTGTCGAACGCACCATTGAAACTGATCATGCTGACAAGGGTGGGTTTATTGAGACAGAGGTGTTTACGCCGCTGGAGCAATGGCAAACCAATATGTCCGAGAAGCACGGCTTCAGTCTTGGTATGGATTATTCTGCAGTCGCAGTAAGCGCTAGTGAATCTCTGCCAGGAACCGACGACTCGGCTAGCGGCGGGATGTTTCGTGTTTATGGCCGTTGGAATCTTACCGGTGACGGAGAGTCTACATCGGGGGGCCTGGTTTACAAATTGGAACATCGTCACAGCTATGGTGACCCTGCTCCCAGCGAATTTTATCTGGGTAGCGTCGGCTACGTGGGGTTGACTGCACCGCCTTTCAGCGACCAGGAAACCCGATTTACCAATCTTTACTGGCGTCAGAGCATGAACAGCGGCCGTACTGTAGTGCTGGGTGGATTTTTGGATGCGACGGATTTCCTTGACGTATATGGACTAGCCAGCCCCTGGCTGCACTTCATGAATCTCGCATTTTCTACCGGGTCGGCTTCAATTGATCTCCCTAACGATGCGGCGCTGGGCGTGGCCGCTGCCCATTTATTCGATAACAATACGTATGTGATCGGCAGTGTTGTCGATCGGAATTCCGATCCAACTGACATCAGTAAAGGGTTTGATACTTTCTTTGGGGATAATGAATACTTTTCCAGTATTGAAATAGGTCATACGAGTTCCCACTCGCGCATTGCGCTGGATAATATTCACCTTACGTTATGGCATGCTGATGCGCGTAAAGAGGTTGGCGCACCCAGTGGCTGGGGTGCAAATTTTTCCTGGTCGCGTTACTTCAACAATCAATTCATGCCGTTCATTCGAGCGGGCTATACCCATGACAGCGGCTCACTGCTGGAAAAGAGCGTCAGTATGGGTTTCGGTTATAGACTTGATCCAACGACTTCAGCTCCCGGCAACCTGTTGGGCGCAGCAGTCAACTGGGGTGAGGTCAACGCCTTATCTTTTGGTCCGGATCTGGATGACCAGTACACCATGGAAGTTTTTTATCGTTGGCAGACTACCGAGCAATTGGCTTTGACAGCAGATTTTCAGTATCTGAATAACCCTGCGTTGAATCCCAGTGAAAGTGATGTATACGTTTGGTCTATAAGAGGGCGCTTTGCGCTCTAGAAAATTTATTCCGTTGCAGTGATTTGATCTAGGCAAAGTTGGACTGACCAGGACAGTCGAAGCGAGTTTCAGGTTGGTGATCTGGAGCCCTTTGATGGAGGCGAGATAAGGGGCTTACGCCATACATGAGTGTCAACGTGAACTACCGCTATATTGATCTCGAGCGTTTTGGCGAAACAGGCAGTAGCCAGGGCTTTTTCAGCCGGCTCGTATTGGTTCTGGAATAGAGTCCGTGCTACGGAGCCTCACGCAGCAAGGTGTCCGGGTGAAATGCATACCACGCAAACCAGAACATGCGATGGGCCAGCCACTGTTTTTCTGAGTCGATGCTACTAACCGTTACCAGTCCATCTTCGCCGTAGCGTACTTGCACAGCTATCCCTGCAACTTCGTCATCAATTTTTTTGGCTTCGCTGAGATAC
>JBALVT010000124.1:0-12818 GCA_036961345.1 Halioglobus sp. | reverse complement strand
GGGCATTCCCTTTTTGCTGGATTTGATGCGGGTGCCGGCTGATGTCATGGAGCTGTTTATGATGTCTACCGTTTACACAGACCGTATCAGAGTTGTGCTTGGTGCTGTACATCTGCTTTCGCTCACTATTGTGGTCCTGGCCATCCGCCGCGGTGTATTTGCGTGGAATGGCAAAGCCGTGTTGCGGGCAGTACTGATTTCATTGGTTTGTATCGCAGGGGCGTTGCTTGGCGTCCGAGCGTATCTGAATACTGTGATGGATGAATCGTATACTGGTGGTGACGCCCTGGTGCAGATGCGTTGGATGGACCTTACGGTTCCGGTTAAATCCTTTAAGACCAGTTTGCCTGATATTACCGCGCACGATCTAAGCAAAGGTCGGCTGAATGTTATTGCAGCCAGGGGAACACTTAGAGTTGGCTACCTGCCAGACTCGCTGCCTTTCGCATTTTCTAATAAGCAGGGGGAGGTCGTTGGCTTTGATATCGAAATGGCCCATACCCTGGCCAGAGACCTTAATGTCACGCTGGAGCTTGTGCGGGTTGCGCAGGAAGACATAAGTGATTTATTCGGCACCGGGCAAATCGATATAGTGATGTCGGGTCTGGCGGTGACCGCACGCCGTGCGCTGGATTGGGATTTCACCGCGTCGCCGATGGACCTGACCATGGGTTTTTTGGTGGCAGACCACCGGCGTAAGGAGTTTACGTCTCTGCGTGCGGTGCAGCGACTACCTGACCTGCAGTTGGGGGTTGTACAAACAGATATAGCGCTGAGACACCTGCTGGAATCCGCTGTGCCGCAAGTCAATCTCGTCACTGTGGCATCGCCGAGGGGATTTTTACGAGGCTCTGCGCCTGAACTGGACGCGGTGGCTTATTCCGCCGAAGGTGGGTCAGCCTGGACGCTATTATATCCAGCCTATACGGTGGTTGTTCCGAAACCGGGAAGAATGAAGTTATCGATGGCGTATCCAGTTCCCAGGGGAGAGGGCGAGTGGAAGGGGTATGTATCACAATGGATTACCATAAAGCGGAAAGAGGGGTCTCTCGCTGCGCTGTTCGATCACTGGATACAGGGTCAGGGCGCGCAAAGTACCGCTCCGCGTTGGTCTATAATCAGAGATGTTTTACATTGGGTGGATTAATGCTTGGCTGTACTTCGCAGAACCGTCCTGGAACGGCGACTATTTCTGAAGGCTCTCCCGGGCAGGGGCGCTCAGTAAGGATTCAATAGCGTTGACAACCTGTTCGAACATTTGTGTGCGATCCTGAAAAATAGACTGCGCGGTACCCGTAGCAGCAGCGCGGACAATGTCGGCAATGCCGTGAAAGGTAATGCTCACAATCAGGAACAATCGGCGCTGGGCCTCAACGGGTTGCAAGTGGGAAACAGCTTCAACCATCAGCTTACCGAGCTCGGGTTCGCGGCGAAAACTCAGTTCTGAAGAGTTGGTCGGGTTGAGGATTTCGCTGTTTATTGCCGCCAACTGCGAGAGGATTTTCACGTAGTGTATGCCCTCAGGGTTGTCGATTATATAATCCCCAAGCGGCATTACCAGGACGCGGGCAGATGCTTCTGCAGCGCTCCAGTGCGAGTTTTCGGCCTGTTCAATGTAACCGCGACGCAGCTCGTGTACCGCGTCGGCGTGTTTGTCGATAATGGCCTGCAGCAGGCCATCGCGGCTGCCAAAGTGATACTGCAGGGCGTTCCGATTCTTCTGCCCAGCAGCCACTGTTATCTCGTTTAGAGATACCGAGTCAATGCTTCGCTGGGCGTAGAGTTCCTGGGCTGCCTGAATGAAAAGCTCCCGGGTCAGTGCCGAGCGTGTTTCATGTTTGTTGGCGGGTGACTGGCTCATAGTGTCGATTCCGTGGTTTTGCCAGCGTTTTCCATATTGCCGGTTCGCAAAAAATTAATACAGATGAATTAATTTTAGCCCTGGCAGATGCAATGATGCAAGTAGAATCAATGGGTTTGCGCAATTATCGAGCTTCGGGCCAGTTCCTTTTGGCCCTTGAGTACTTGCCGAATCAGGCTGCGAGCATCCCTTTATCAACAATAAACTCGATGATTTCTTCCAGGCCCTGTTTTTTCTTCAGGTTGGTAAAGACATAGGGCGAATTCGGGCGCATACGCTGTGTGTCACTTTCCATAATACTCAGATCAGCTCCTACATAGGGCGCCAGATCTATCTTGTTGATAATCAATAAATCTGATTTGGTGATGCCGGGGCCGCCTTTGCGAGGAATCTTTTCACCTTCTCCTACATCAATCACGTAGATGGTTAAATCGGCCAGTTCCGGGCTGAAGGTGGCACTGAGATTATCACCGCCACTTTCAACAAAAATAATGTCCAGGTTTTCATGGCGCTGGCTAAGCTCTTCCACTGCGGCGAGATTCATTGAGGCGTCTTCACGAATGGCGGTGTGTGGGCAGCCGCCTGTTTCTACGCCAATGATGCGATCAGCTGCCAGTGCCTCTGCGCGTGTAAGAATAATGGCGTCTTCCTGGGTGTAAATATCATTGGTCACCACGGCCAGATTGTATTGATCGCGCATGGCCTTGCAGACGACTTCCAGTAAAGCGGTTTTACCGGAGCCTACCGGGCCACCAATGCCAATTCGTAGAGGGGTCTTGCTATGATTCATTTTGGTCGTCCTGTTATCAGTAGTGTTTAGGAAGATTCGCGCCTAGGAACGAAATAACCGTGTGTATTGTTTTTCATGATTGCTGCTGGCGATGGCGAGTGCCGGCGTTGAGCTGCCGATATTTTCTTCGGGTATCGCCATTGCCGTTGCTACCGCCGCGGGTATTTTATGCGCCAGTTCCAACAAAATCTGCTGGCCATGGGTTTGACCAAGGGGGATGAGCTTTACCCCGGCCATCACGGAGTTCTCCAGCCAGCTCCAGGCATAGCCACTCATGGTTTTAACGGGGTCTATTTCCCAGAAGTTGGCGGCCAGTGCAATGCCTGCCAGTTGATTGCCGGCAATCGTTTTTGCCAATCTTTCGGTGAAACTAACGTCCAGACTTGTTAATAATCTGGCCAGCGCTGCACCGCGTTGGCGTTCTTCTTTGCGAAGCTCCAGTGTCTCCCTGCTGGCCAACAGGTATTGACTCCAGCGCACTACCGCAAGTTCATCCGCGTCGGAAAACGCTTGCTGTAGCCTCATCAACACTGGCAGCTCCAGTGTTGCAATGCTGTGATCCAGCAGTCCTGCTACCCAGTCTTCGAGGGTTTTTTTATCGCTTACCCACTGAGCTTCTACAGCCCATTCCAGTCCCTGAGAATAGGTGAAGCCCCCGATTGGCAGTGCAGGGCTTATCAGTTGATAAAGGCGCAGATCCGCTAGCATTGCTACTTTTTCTTCAGTTTTATCGCCTTGGTGTGACGGCCACGCACAGCCAATCCGGTTAGAACCGCAGCTATGGCCAACAAAGTAAAAACGGCAACGTGGTCCGGGCTCGAAAAGTAGTGATAAAGCGTCGCTGTGGTATTTACCTCGTGAGCCGAAGCGTATGAGGCTCCAGCCGATAGCGCGCTGGCCGTGATAATGCGTGTGCTGAATGGTTTCATAATGTTCTCGCTGGGTGTGTATTCATTTTAGTGGTTGTGATGATGGTGGCCATTAGCGGCGCTTTGGTAGGCTCCGGCTTCTGGCTCGAACGGGGCCCGTTCTACAATTACCTCAAGGCCCAGGCCTGACACCATGTCATCCAGTACGTGGTCGTGCTGATAGCGGGCCCAACTGGCGGTGATCTGGAGGGGCACGTGTCGGTTGCCCAGATGGTAACAAACACGCGCCAACGAATGGGCATCCTGGGCGTGTACCGTTGAAACAGTTTCGGGAGCGGCCATCACTTTTATGATCAGACCTTCGGTACTTTCCAGAAGGTCACCGCCGCGCAGTACCTGGCCCCGGGGCATGAACAGACCGGCATTGCGGCCGTCATCCAGAGTCACTTTCAAGCGGCTCTTTATGCGCTGATCAATCGGCAGGCTCAAGGTCACGTTGTGATCGGGGCTTCCGTCGGTGATTTTTTCTATACGAATCATTGTTTTCCCTTAAAACAAAAAGTAGCGCTGGGCGAGTGGGAGTTCGGTTGCCGGTTCACAGACCAGCAATTGTCCGTCTGCGCGAACCTCATAGGTTTGGGAGTCCACGTCAATCGTGGGTTGATAGCTATTGTGCACCATGTCATTTTTGTTGACGGAGCGACAGCCATGCACTGTGCCTATCATACTCTGTAACTGCAGCTGTTGCGGTACACCCGCCGCGATGCCTGCCTGTGACATAAAAATCATGGATGTGCTGTTGCAGGCCCTGCCCATGGTGCCAAACATCGGCCGATAGTGTACTGGCTGAGGGGTGGGAATTGAGGCGTTGGGATCTCCCATGGGCGCCGCCGCAATTAGTCCCCCTTTGACTATAATAGCGGGCTTGGCGCCAAAAAATGCTGGTTTCCACAGGACCAGGTCCGCCAGCTTGCCGGGCTCTACTGAGCCCACTTCATGGGATATGCCGTGAGCGATGGCTGGGTTGATCGTGTACTTGGCTATATAGCGTTTGATACGTTCATTGTCGTTGGCACTGCTGTCGGTGGCCAATGGGCCGCGCTGCACTTTCATTTTGTGGGCAGTTTGCCAGGTCCGAATTATCACTTCCCCGACCCGGCCCATGGCCTGGGAGTCTGATGCAATCATGGAGAACGCGCCAAGGTCGTGCAATATGTCCTCTGCAGCAATTGTCTCCCTGCGTATGCGTGACTCGGCAAATGCTACATCTTCCGCGATAGCCGGATCCAGGTGATGGCAGACCATCAACATATCCAGATGTTCATCCACAGTGTTAATGGTGTAGGGGCGTGTCGGGTTGGTTGAGGACGGTAATATATTTAACTCACCAGCCGCTTTGATAATGTCCGGTGCATGGCCACCGCCGGCGCCCTCGGTGTGATAGGTGTGTATGGTCCGCCCGGCAATTGCGTCCAGTGTTGTCTCAACGAAACCTGATTCATTGAGCGTGTCGGTGTGAATCGCCACCTGGACATCCATTTCATCTGCAACATTCAGGCACTGGTCGATTGCCGCAGGAGTGGTCCCCCAGTCTTCATGCAATTTCAGGCCGATGGCGCCTGCAGCCACCTGCTCGCGCAGTGCTTCGGGTTGGCTGGCGTTGCCTTTGCCCATTAAGCCAATATTCATGGGCGCAACGTCTGCAGCTTCCAGCATTCTATGAATATTCCAGGGCCCGGGAGTGCAGGTGGTAGCGTTGGTGCCGGTCGCGGGCCCTGTGCCTCCGCCGAGCATTGTTGTTACCCCAGACATCAGGGCTTCATCAATCTGTTGCGGACAAATGAAATGAATGTGAGAGTCGATGCCGCCTGCGGTGAGTATCATGCCTTCGCCCGCCAGAACTTCTGAGCCCGGCCCGACCACAATATCAACATTGGGCTGTGTATCGGGGTTACCCGCTTTGCCAATGGCGAATATTCGACCGTTCTTTACGCCGACATCCGCCTTCACTATGCCCCAATGATCGATGATCAGCGCATTGGTTATTACCAGGTCTACGGTTTCAGCGCTGGGACGCTGGCTCTGGCCCATGCCATCACGAATGACTTTGCCGCCGCCAAATTTGACCTCGTCGCCGTAGGTGGTGAAATCTTTTTCTACCTCAAGCCACAGTTCGGTATCAGCCAGGCGCAATTTGTCGCCGGTAGTGGGGCCAAACATTTCTGCATAGGCCTGGCGGCCTATTTTTTTTGCCATTTCGTTCTCCTACAATTTGCCCATGACTTTGCCCTGGAACCCATACACTTCCCGTGACCCTGCGTATTCAACCAGTTCTACAGTGCGGTCCTGCCCCGGTTCGAAACGAACAGCCGTTCCCGAGGCGATATTGAGTCGATACCCTCTTGCGGGCTCGCGTTCGAATTGCAGTGCCTCGTTAACCTCATAAAAATGATAGTGCGAGCCAATTTGAATAGGGCGGTCGCCGACGTTTGAGACCTTAACACTCAGCAGTTTTCGTCCCTTATTTAGTTCGATATCACCATCCGCTACACGTAACTCTCCGGGAATCATCACAGCCTCCTAGACTATTGGGTCGTGAACGGTAACCAGCTTGGTACCATCCGGGAACGTGGCTTCTACCTGGACATCGTGGATCATCTCGGCAATGCCGGGCATGACGTCTTCGACGCTCAGTAAAGTCCTGCCGAAGTCCATGAGTTCTGCGACGGTGCGGCCATCTCTTGCACCTTCTAAAATAGCACCGCTAATAAAGGCGACAGCTTCGGGGTAGTTAAGCTTCAAACCGCGGTCTTTGCGCCGTTCTGCAAGAAGTGCAGCGGTGAACAACAACAATTTATCTTTTTCTCTAGGGGTTAGTTCCATAACATTCTCTTTTGCATTTTTCTGTTCATGTCGCCCATATACGCGGAACACACGGTGCTATCGAAAGCCAGTGCTGGCGCAGCGCCAGCCACAGATCAGTGAACAGCTCGTGCATCGGCTCGCTTTGTTCGCCCAGCGCCCTCACAATCAACAGCTCATCGACTAGTGTTATACCAACAGGATGGGAGTAAATTCCGGCGTTCTTATAGTTAAGCAAAATTTGTTCCAGCACATCACGTTGTTCAACACTGCAAGGCCCGGCGATGAAGCAGCCTTGCATTGCGTTACCGCGTAAACCCGTGACCGATAACACTGTATTGTGCGCGCCGATGTTCAGCTGTTCTACCAGACGTAATTCGCCTGCTACCTTAACCAGGGTGCGGCTGCGCAGTGCTCCGGTGCTAAAGGCCTCGTCATTGGCAGGTCTGCCAAAACAGTGCATCTCCCAGCCGGCGAATCTGCCGCCTGGGGCAATATCTATTTCAGTATTCAGGGCGACATTGGCACCGGGGAAAAAGATGTTTTGCTGTGGCAGCCATTCAAGAGTGGCGTTGTCGCCCACGGTCAGGTTTAGAGTTTGGCTTGCCAGGCGTTGCGCACTGGACCGGTAGAATTTGGTGGCACCGGGCGTGGTTAGCAGGCTGTGGGTTGCTTTCCCTGTGTCCACGTTGATCTTTAAGGTATCGCCGCCGACAACGCCCCCCGGCGGGTGCAAGATATAGTTATGACAAATTTCTCCCTCGGGATAGAAAGAGCGCTGCACAGTGAGTGGCCCGCGTTGTTGCTTTCTGATTAAGCGGGTTTTGTTTCCCCGCAAGGAGTATTCCAGGTCCAGCTGGGCCTGCCAGCCTCGCGGCGCTAGCGCTTCATTCATTGATTACCGACCGCATGCTTAGTGAGTATTCCCGCTATGTATTTCCACAGTCGCGGCGGCTAAGACTAGCAGGCGCCATATCGTCCGTCAGCAAAAACTTGGTTAACGCAGCCAATTCTTTTGCCTGCACTGCCATGGTGCGCAAATGATGTCCCCGGTTTTATTTTTTGATCTATCGTGGTGCGTTTTGCATCTGATCCTCTAGCTGAAGCCGCCGCGAGAGGCCTGCGGAAAGTTGATCAGGGCCCGTACTGTCTGTTGTTTTCATATGTTGGCACGCGTTTTGCTCTAGCTTGTTCGCGAAGCAACGACGAACAAGTTGCCAAACGCGAAGACTTTGTTTATGTATTCTAGGGGAAATATATGTTTATTCGAAAACAGCTGGGCACTGTCCTGGCTTTCTCGCTAATTGCTGCAGCACCAATCGCAGATGCGGCAAAAAAACTCGAAATTGATGAAACCAAGTGGATTAGTATCGGGGGTGGTATTCGCAGTAGCTTTACCACGATAGAAGATGCCGCCCCGAGCGGCGATAGTTGGAATAATGACTTTAACCTTGACAGCGCTCGTATCTACCTGAATGGCCAGGTCACTGAAACCATCAAATTTGAACTCAATACAGAGTGTGTTTTTTGTGGTAATTCTGACCTCGAAGAGTGGGTTGTGTTGGACGCCATTGTGAAGTTCGATGTCAATCCGGCTTTTAATGTGTGGGCCGGTCGACTACTGGTGCCATCGGATCGCGCTGAAATGAGTGGGCCGTATTATGCCAACACCTATGACTTTAACAAAACTGCCTTTTATCCCTCCGACTATAGTGTGAACTTTGGCAGCGGCGGCGCGGGTGTCTATGGTAGAGATCACGGTGTAACTGTCTGGGGTGGCCTGGGCGAAGAGGCCCGCCTGACATACGCCGCAGGCGTGTTTAATGGCTATCAGGGAGAGTCCAACGAGGACGATAACCTCCTGTATGGCGCCAGAATCAGCTACAACATTCTCGATGTAGAAAAGAATCCCGGTTACTACACGAGCAGCACCTATTTCGGTGGTGGCGGTGACATCCTCACGGTGGCATTTGCCATTCAATACCAAAGTGACGGTGCTGGCACCAAAGAAGAAGCAACCGACTTCACTGGCTCTAGCGTAGACCTGTTGTTTGAAAAGCCACTCGGTGGCGGCGGTGTTATTACGCTTGAAGGTGAGTATAAAACCTTTGACACAGATCTTTCTGACCTGGCCCTGGCAGACCCAGACTGTTTCTGTCTGTTCAGTGGCGATGCTGTTATGGCAACTGCCCTGTACATGTTTCCCTCCGAGATCGGTATAGGCAAGTTCCAGCCATACGTCCGCTATACACAAAATGATCCAGACTACAGTGACGATCGCGATGAGATAGAGGCGGGGGTGAATTACATTATCAGCGGGCACAACGCACGTATATCAGCTTTCTACCAGTACGGGGATATCGCTACCAAGGGTCTGAACTACACGCCCGGTGCCGCCGGTGAAGAAGTCAGCGCGGTCAAAATCGCCATGCAAATACAGTTTTAGTAGAAAAACCGGCGATTTCGCCATACAAACTATTTTTGGAGTTTTACATATGAGTGTTCTTAAAAATTTTAGAGGTATTGCTACAGGTGTGGCCCTGGGTTGTGCAGGGGTTCTGGGTACTGGTGTGGCGTGGGCCGGAGACACCATCAAGGTCGGTGTTCTACATTCGCTGTCAGGTACCATGGCAATCAGTGAAACAACCTTGAAAGACACCGTGCTGATGATGATTGAGGATCAAAACAAAGCCGGTGGACTACTTGGCAAACAGCTTGAAGCGGTAGTGGTTGATCCTGCATCCAACTGGCCACTGTTTGCGGAAAAGGCCAGAGAACTTATTTCCAAGGAAGAAGTAGATATCATTTTTGGCTGCTGGACATCGGTATCACGCAAGTCTGTATTGCCGGTCATAGAGGAGCTCAATGGACTGATGTTTTACCCGGTTCAGTATGAAGGTGAAGAATCTTCTAAAAATGTTTTTTACACCGGCGCTGCACCTAACCAGCAGGCAATTCCGGCGGTGGATTACCTGGCCGAAGAACTGGAAGTTACCCGCTGGGTATTGGCAGGCACCGACTATGTTTATCCGCGAACGACCAATAAGATTCTCGAGGCTTACCTGAAGTCCAAAGGCGTTGCGGATGAGGATATTATGATCAGCTACACACCTTTTGGTCATTCTGACTGGCAGAGTATTGTTTCCGAAATCAAAACCTTTGGCTCAGCCGGAAAGAAAACAGCAGTTGTGTCAACTGTGAATGGCGATGCGAATATACCGTTCTATAAAGAACTGGGTAATCAGGGTGTATCGGCGGTTGATATTCCTGTCGTGGCCTTCTCGGTTGGTGAAGAAGAACTTTCAGGCATGGACACCTCTGCACTTGTGGGACACCTGGCGGCATGGAACTACTTCCAGAGTGTTGACTCGGATGTGAACGCCGAATTCATTGAAAAATGGCAGAAGTTTACCGGTGACGATGAGCGGGTAACCAATGACCCCATGGAAGCGACTTACATAGGTTTCAAAATGTGGGCCCAGGCGGTTGAAAAGGCGGGAACCACTGATACCGACGCTGTTGAAAAAGCGCTTATTGGTGTCACGGTTAAAAACCTGACTGGCGGAGACGCGGTGATGAATAAAAATCACCACCTTTCCAAGCCTGTGTTGATCGGTGAAATTCAGGAAGATGGTCAGTTTATGGTTGTTTCTGAAACGAGTGGCACTGTGCCCGGTGATGCCTGGTCCGATTTCCTACCCGGTTCAAAGGATGTTATTGCCGATTGGACGGCGCCAATATCCTGCGGTAACTACAACACCGTAAGCAAGACCTGCTCGGGACAAAATTTCTAGGGCCCTTTGGTTTTGGAAGTTATCCACTATTCCCCGGCCAATGGCCGGGGGTTTTTTTTGAAATGTTTGCTCAAATAAAAATGTAGGGAGCAGGTTTGTACCGTCTACTCATAGGAATATTTTTGGTATTCAGCATCAATGCAACAGCATTTGCCGATGTAGAGAATACCCTGGCGCATGAGCTGAACGTACTGGCCCATGCAAAGTTGAGCCAAATGCCCGAGCAGATTGACGTGCTGGCAAGCATCGATGATCCGCGAATTGCCGACATTTTGCAGGCACTGCTCGATGGCAATTTATATACAAGAAAAACTGACAAAAAGATTTTTTTCGCACTCGCGGGTCCAGATCGAACACTGAATCTTAGCGATCCGCTCGAAGTCTCGGATGCTGTTAGCAAACCCAGTAAGGAATACAAACGTATTGGGGTAAACAATCGAATGCGCTCCCAGCTGCGCACGGCGGTGTCGCAGCTGCGCCTGCAAAGTACCGATGAAAAACAGCGTCTGGCGGCTGTTCTCCGGCTGCTGAACGACCTGGATCCCTCGGTGTTGGGTTTGTTGAATCAGCTTGCTGAAACCGAGACCAACAAAACTATACTCGAAGCAGTTTATGTGGCCAGGGCATTATTGGCACTTGAGCATGGTGACCGTCTTGAAAAACTCGCTGCGATTGACCTTCTTTCCGGTAACCTGCAGCCGGTCGTGCTTAATAAGCTACTGCTGATAGTGGCAGCCGACGCGAATGGGCAGCGCCTGGAGGCTGATCCGGTAATTTACAAACGAGCCGAAACGGCGATTGCCAAAATTGAGGGCAAGGCAGATTTTTACGGTTTTATCGAAACAACGTTTTTTGGCCTCAGCCTGGGTTCAGTATTATTGTTAAGCGCAGTTGGGCTGGCGATAACCTTTGGTGTCATGGGTGTGATTAACATGGCACATGGTGAACTCATAATGCTGGGTGCCTATACCACCTATGTGGTGCAATTATTGATGCCTGACCATATCGAATATTCGCTGCTGGTTGCCGTGCCGACGGCGTTTGTGGTTTCTGGTTTGGTTGGTGTTGCGATTGAACGTGGCATTATCCGTTTTCTCTATGGACGACCTCTGGAAACGCTGTTAGCGACATTCGGTGTCAGCCTGGTTTTGCAACAGGCGGTCAGGAGCATTTTCAGTCCGCTTAATCGGTCAGTTGCCACACCGGAATGGATGAGTGGCTCCTGGCAAATCAACCCACTGTTCTCACTGACGTACAACCGCATGTACATTCTGGTATTCGCCATCATTGTTTTTGTATTGCTACTACTGTTGCTGAAGAAAACGACTCTGGGTTTGCAGTTTCGCGCTGTCGCCCAGAACAGGGCGATGGCCAGGGCCATGGGGATTCGCAGCCAGTGGGTCGATGCCATGACCTTTGGATTGGGCTCCGGGGTGGCGGGTATTGCGGGCGTTGCATTAAGTCAGTTGACTAACGTGGGCCCCAATCTTGGGCAAGCTTATATCATTGATTCTTTTATGGTGGTGGTATTCGGTGGTGTCGGAAATCTCTGGGGAACGTTAGTCAGTGCTTTTAGTTTGGGCATAGCCAACAAATTTATTGAGCCGGTTGCCGGAGCGGTTTTGGCGAAAATTCTCGTTCTGGTTTTCATTATTCTGTTTATTCAAAGAAATCCTCGCGGTCTGTTTCCGCAACAGGGCAGGGCGGTGGACTAGATGATGACTACCTCAGAACTAAAAAATCCGTTTTTTGTAAGGTTTTCTGACGATAAAGGCGGTAATTCACTTCTGCTTTTGCTGCTGTTTACTGCGGTGACTGTGGCAGTGTGTAATTTATGGGTTCCGGAAGATTCGCTACTGCATATTTCAACCTTTACTGTGACAGTGCTGGGTAAATACCTTGCATTTGCCTTACTGGCTCTTTCGGTCGATTTGATCTGGGGTTATGCGGGTATATTGAGTCTGGGCCACGGAGCATTTTTTGCCCTGGGCGGCTACGCGATGGGCATGTACCTGATGCGTCAGGTTGGCGATAGAGGAGTCTACGGAAATCCCGACCTGCCCGACTTCATGGTATTCCTGAACTGGGAAGAGCTACCCTGGTACTGGTCTGGCTTCGAGTCCTTCGGTTTTGCAATGCTTATGGTGTTGTTGGTGCCGGGTGTTTTGGCTTTTGTGTTTGGTTGGTTGGCATTTCGATCTCGTGTGACCGGTGTTTATCTTTCGATTATCACCCAGGCGCTTACCTACGCACTGTTGTTGGCATTTTTCCGCAACGAAATGGGCTTTGGCGGCAACAATGGCTTGACCGACTTCAAGGATATTCTGGGCTATAGCCTGCAGGCCGATAGCACTCGAATTGCGCTTTTTAGTGTGTCGGCGGGTGCACTGGCGCTAGGCTATTTATTATGCCGTTGGATTACACGCTCGAAGCTGGGGCGTGTGCTTGTTGCTGTTCGGGACGCGGAAGACAGAACCCGTTTTGTGGGCTACAAAGTTGAGTCTTACAAATTGTTTGTATTTGTTGTGTCTGCTGCTCTGGCGGGGGTTGCCGGTGCGCTGTACGTGCCTCAGGTGGGCATTATCAATCCTGGCGAGTTCTCCCCGCTAAACTCGATAGAGCTGGTGATCTGGGTGGCGGTA
>JBALVT010000123.1:0-12920 GCA_036961345.1 Halioglobus sp. | reverse complement strand
AGCCCAGTGCGGGGATCACCATACCTCCGATCGCGGCCATGATAGGCAGTAGCGCCTGGCGGGGGGTGGAGAGCTCTCCCACCAACAATTCCCGTTTCAGTTCAAGGCCCATTACCATAAAAAATAGCGCCATTAGCGCTTCATTAATCCAGTGATGAATGGACAGAGAAAACTGCTTATCACCGGCGCCGATACTGATTTGCGTGTGCAACAAATGTTCATAGCTGTCGTGAAGAGGGCTATTGGCTACAGCCAGCGCGATGACGGCGCAAATCATCAGCAATATTCCGCTGGTGGTTTGGCGATGTATGAATTCTTCCAGTGGCGTCAGAATGAGGCCAAAGGCTTTTTCCCAGGGGGCGTTGTAAATACCTTTTGCCATTGTGTCGATTATCCGAATAGGTGGGAGGCAAGTATACCCGTGGTGGGTGTACTCAACCTAGCGTTCAATGATTGTCCCCTTTTTAAAATGACCGCTGCGATGAGGTATTAGGCTAGTTATTGGTCTGCAGTGCAATGTCAGCATGTTCATTCACTCCGGCATCGATATAGTTGATAGCATCATGAATGGTTGAAAACATGAGCCTTTCATCCATGTAATCGCACAGAGACGAGCTTTTAATAGTATCGCGCACTGGACCTATGGCGTTGGAAATATAAAATTTTATATTTTGATTTTTCAGGTTTTCGATAACCTGCTGCAAAGCCAGAATTGCGGTGGAATCTATACTGGCGACGGCTTCGGCGTCAAACACCACAGAGGACAGGGTGTTTCTCGTTCTGTTTTTCATCCACTGGTAGAGCCTTTCGATGAAAAAGTCCTTGTTGGCGAAGTACAACGGTGCATCGAAGCGAAAAATAAGAATGTCATCTCTGACCTTGGCATTCTCGAAGCGCGTGGTATTACGAAATAGACGGCCATCCTCAATGGAGCCAAGTTCTGTCATGTGTGGATTGGCGGTATTGTAAATCACCATGGCAATGGACAGTGCAACCCCTACCAACAAACCCTGCTGTACTCCAAGTAGTAGCGTAATGGCGAAGGTTGCAATGAGAATAAAAAATTCGCGTTTGTTTTCCGTGTATAGAGTTTTCATTTGCGCGTATTTGAAAAGCCCGATAACCGACATAATGATAATGGCGGATAGCAAAACTTTGGGCAGCGGATACAGGGTAAAAAGAGGCGTTAGAAACAGCACTGTTATGGCGATTAGTACCGACGATATCAACGCAGAAACCTGTGTTTTTGCCCCCGCTTCTCTGAAGGCGGCACTGCGTGAAAAACTGGCCGATACCGGAAAAGCGCGAAATAACGAGCCAAGTACGTTGGCAGCCCCCACGGCCAGTAACTCCTGGTTTGGTGTGGCGCTGATTTTGTCCGTTGGTTTTTCCTGAGACTTACATATCGACATTGTGCCGACATAACCCATGAGTGCAACGGTGAGAGCTACCGGTATTAGCCCCAAAAATTCATCTGTTGAAAGGGTCGGGAAAATTGCAGCGGGCAGGCCCTGAGGAATTGAAGCGATTACGCTAATACCGTGACCCTGAGCGTCCCATGCACCCGAGAAAGCCATACCAATTATCAGCAGGATAAGGGCGCAAGGCAGGCCCGGGAACAGCTTTTTTGGGTAAACCATAAATGCCAGTCCGAATAGTCCCATGCCAATGGTTGGCCAGTGCCACTGTTTGAAGCTTTCAAGCAATTGATAGATCAGAGTAAAAATATTCCCCCCGGCGACGTCCACTCCCAGCATGGATTCCAACTGGCTGCCGATGATAATGATTGCGGCGGCAGAGGTGTAACCTACAATCACAGGGTGGGATAAGAAGTTGGCAATAAAACCAAATTTCACCAGGCCAAAGAAAAGTTGTATGGCACCAACCATCAAGGTTAGAGCAACTGCAAGCTGCAGGTAATGTTCGCTACCCGGTTCGGCCAAGACGCTCAGCCCTGTGATGATCAGTATTGAGTCG
Organism: Halioglobus sp.; assembly: GCA_036961345.1. GTDB lineage: Bacteria > Pseudomonadota > Gammaproteobacteria > Pseudomonadales > Halieaceae > JBALVT01. Next base: position 10,943 of record JBALVT010000123.1, on the reverse strand, counting down.
AGCGCCACTGGGCCAATTGATATCTTATTGGATGTGCCCAACAGTGCATAAATTATCGGCGGGAAGATACAGGCATACAATCCGAATTCTGGCGGTAGGCCGGCCACCACTGCATAGCCCATACCCTGGGGGATCAGCATTACGCCAATGGCCAATCCGGAAAACAAATCGTTCCTGAATATGCCCTTATTGTATCCGCGCAGCCAGAGTAGCCCCGGTAGAAATTTATACAACATTAAGTAAACCCGTTTTGATTCTTAGCTGTGGTTTTGGAATTATAGTAGCCGTGTCCTCCCCAGATAGCTATTTTCCATCACCAGTACCACGCGATGCGCTGGGCCGCCATCCGGGGTTGAATTTCTTAAGCGACGGTTACATTGTCGATAGCGGTGCTATAGTCGTCGCATACAACAATAAGAGCACCACTGGAGGTGTGAAATGTCCCAAATGACAGATGAACAAATTAAGGCGTATTGGAGCCGCAACGTCTCGCTGATGGTCAAGCTACTTGCAGTGTGGTTTGTGGTGAGCTTTGGTTTCGGCATTATTTTGGTTGATGTGCTCAATCAGTTTCAAATCGGTGGATACAAGCTTGGGTTCTGGTTTGCTCAGCAGGGCTCAATATACTGTTTCGTAGTCTTGATATTTGTTTACACATCAAGAATGGCTGCATTGGACCGTGAGTTCAATGTAGAAGAAGACTAGGGAGTAGCACATGGACTTACAAACACTGACCTATCTGTTCGTTGGCACGACCTTTTCGATCTATATTGCTATTGCCATATGGGCGCGAGCCGGATCCACCAAAGATTTCTACGTTGCGGGTGGCGGCGTTCACCCGGTCGCCAATGGTATGGCCACAGCGGCCGACTGGATGTCCGCAGCTTCTTTCATCTCCATGGCGGGAATGATTTCTTTCATGGGATACGGCGGTTCTGTCTTCTTGATGGGCTGGACTGGTGGTTTTGTCCTGCTGGCAATGTTGCTGGCGCCTTACCTGAGAAAATACGGCAAGTTTACGGTGCCGGAATTTATTGGTGACCGCTATTACTCAAAGACCGCCAGAGTTGTGGCTGTCATTTGCCTGATTATCTGTTCTGTGACCTACGTCATTGGCCAGATGAAGGGTATTGGTGTGGCATTTTCCCGCTTCCTCGAAGTGGAGTACACCACCGGGCTATTAATCGGCATGTGCATCGTATTCTTCTACTCGGTCCTGGGTGGCATGAAGGGCATTACTTATACCCAGATCGCGCAGTTTTGCGTACTGATTCTCGCGTATACGATTCCGGCGATTTTTATCAGTTTGAATCTTACTGGTAACCCACTCCCGCAGTTAGGGCTGGGCAGCACCATGAATGGTAGCGAAACGTATTTGCTGGACAGACTCGACCAGGTCGTAATGGATCTGGGTTTTAATCAGTACACCACAGACGTACGTTTAAGCGGCATTAACATGTTCGCCTATACAATGTCGCTAATGATCGGTACTGCGGGTCTGCCACATGTCATTATTCGCTTTTTTACCGTACCTAAAGTTCGCGATGCAAGATCCTCAGCAGGCTGGGCACTGGTATTCATCGCAATTTTGTATACTACCGCTCCTGCGGTAGCTGCCATGGCTCGATTGAACCTGATAGATACTATCGAGCCTACCAAGGGCGAGTACCTGGTTTACGATGAGCGCCCTCAGTGGTTTAAAAACTGGGAAACCACAGGCCTGCTTCAGTTCGAAGACAAAAATGCAGACGGTCGCATCCAATACTCCAACGACGCCGCTTCCAATGAAATGGTGAAAGTTGACAATGATATTATGGTTCTGGCTAATCCAGAAATTGCGAAGCTGCCCAATTGGGTGATTGCATTGGTAGCAGCGGGCGGGCTCGCAGCGGCACTGTCTACGGCGGCGGGTTTGTTGTTGGCTATCGCTTCGTCGATCTCCCATGATTTACTCAAGGGCATGATTGCCCCCAATATCACCGAGAAGCAGGAGTTAAATGCCAGCCGCATCGCCATGGCATTTGCGATCGCCGGTGCGGGTTATCTTGGCTACAATCCTCCTGACTTTGCGGCCGGAACCGTGGCACTGGCCTTTGGCCTGGCAGCATCGTCCATCTTCCCGGCGCTGATGATGGGTATCTTCTCGAAAACGATTAACAGGGAAGGCGCGATCGCCGGGATGATCGCCGGTATTGGCGTTACCTTATTTTATGTGTTCCAACACAAGGGCATTATGTTTGTGGCCTCAACTGCCTTCCTGGGCGATATGGAGCCAAACTGGTTCCTGGGCATAGAGCCTAATGCCTTTGGCGTCGTTGGTGGGGTCGTTAACTTCAGCGTGGCCATTGTTGTGTCCAGGCTCACAGGAGCCGTACCCGCTAAGGTGCAGGAACTGGTGGAACACATTCGTATCCCCATGGGTGCCTCGACAGCGCAGGACCACTAGAGGCTGTGATTTTGTTTCAGTGCAATTCCAGGCATGTTATGCATAAATCAGTCATGAGAAGTTGAGCAAATGATTTTTACCAATAAACACGTTGTTATCGCCATGATTGTTGCTCCCATTCTTGCCATATTGGCCTGGTTTGCGGTGGGGCAAATTGCCGGTGAAAAGCCCAGTCTGGCGATTCAGGGCAAGGCCTATCCACTCGTGGAAAAAAGTAACTGTCGCTATGTCAGCGGTCTTTGCGAATTAGAAAACGAAGAGTTTAAACTGGTTCTGGAACTCGATGAGGATCTGAATTTGTCGGTACGATCTGCACACGCGTTAACCGGAATCATGATTGCGGTCGGAAACCCGGAGCAGAGGGTTGACCCGGTAGCAATGACCGTTGTGGATAACTCGGCTCAGCATTGGCGCCTGCGTCTTGCGGCTGTGCCCGGGTTAGGAGACCGGATTCGGCTCGTCGCTGCCACACAAACCAATTCCTATTTTGGCGACGCTGCCAGTACATTTATTAAACGGCTATGATCGACAAACACCGCGCTGGTGCGCTACCTGGTAGAGGGACTAATGAGTAGTGACATGACAGTTAGCGAATTTGCCTCCCCTGAGCTGGCTATGGTGGGGGAGTTTCTGCAGCAATCCCAGCCGTTTAATATCCTCATGGCGGATGAGATCCTTCGAGTCGTAAACAAAATTATTGTTAGCTACCACTGCAAAGGTGAATCTTTTACCGCCAAAACGGATCCCCAAGGATTGCGTATAGTGCGCAGTGGTGCCGTTGAAATACGCGATGCTAACAACAAACTCCTCGACCGCCTCGGTGAAGGGGAGAGCTTTCACATTGGTGGATTAAATGCAGAAAACGGCAGCGTTCAGGCGACTGTCATAGAGGACACGCTGCTGTACCTTGTGCCAGATGAATCGTACAAAGTACTGCGCGGGGGCAATCGGGAGTTTGACCGCTATTTCAGTGGTCAGCGTAGTCGTCGCCTGCGGCGGGCGGCACGCTATGAGCCTACACCGAACGCAATGATGCGATCGGTCAGCTCATTTATGAGCAGGAATTTGCTGACGGTCAAACCACAGGACTCGATTCAGCATGTGGCCCAAAAAATGGCACAGCACCGTTTTTCTTCAGCGTTTATAGTCTCCCAAAAAAGGCTGGCTGGCATTGTTACCGACCGCGATATGCGAGTTAGGTATGCCGCCGCAGGCCTGTCCCCAGACACACCGGTAGAGCAGATAATGACTCCCGACCCAGAACATATTCAGGGGGGCGACACGGTTTTCTCAACCACCTTGCTCATGACTCAGCGCGGCTATCACCACCTGCCTGTCATGGAAAAGGGACAACTAGTCGGCGTGGTAACCACATCTGATTTGATTTTGTCAAAGCAGGACGACCCCGTTTATCTGGTACAGCATATTTCCAGGCAAACTGGTGTCGAGGGTATTCAGGTGTTGATATCAGGTATGTCCAACTTGCTGGTCCAGTGGGTTAATTCGGGGATTCGTGCCCAGCAAATTGGTCTTATTCTCACGGCCATCAGTGATGCTATTACCGTGCGCCTGATCCAGTTGGCAGAGCGACAGTTGGGGCCGGCACCTGTGGCTTTTTGTTGGTTGGGTTTCGGCTCCCAGGCTCGAAGTGAACAGCTGTTGGGCGCGGACCAGGACAATGGCCTGGTTATAGCCAATGACATGAGACCCGAACACCGGCAGTGGTTTGTGGATATGGCAACGCTGGTATGTGACGGCCTGAATGCCTGCGGTTATGTTTACTGTCCGGGTAAGATTATGGCCAGTACGCAGGAGTGGTGTCAGCCATTGGCTGTATGGCAGCAAACAGTTCGGCGCTGGACAGAAGCACCCACACCGGATGCGGTTATGCGGGTCAGCATTTTTTTCGATCTGCGTGCTATTTATGGTGATGTGAGCTTGTGCGAAGATTTGCAGGAAGTCATGTTGGAACAGGCATCGAGGAACACAATTTTCCTTGCCTCGCTGGCGGCTAATGCCCTGGATAGTCGACCACCATTGGGGATTTTCAGGCGTTTTGTGGTTGACCGTGACGGTGAACATCGAGACACCCTGGACCTAAAAAAACGCGGTGTATTGCCAATTACCGAGATAGTCCGTCTGCGTGCGCTGGCTCACGGGATCAAGGCAGTTAATACAGATGAGCGTCTGGCAGAGCTTGCCAGTGGCAAACATATGACGATCACTGACAGCCGTAATCTGACTGATGCTCTGCACTTTATCCAACGACAAAGACTTGCGCATCACTCGCAACAACTTTTGCGGGGGGAGAAGGTCAGCAATTATCTCAATCCAGGAGATTTGCCCAAACTTGCCAAAGAGCAATTGCGTGATGCTTTCACGATTATCGATGAGGCACAGGCTGCGATTAAATCGGTTTACCGCCAGGGCATGGGATAGTGTGGCCACTTCTCCTTAGGCGGTTACGCCATCGATCATCTGTATCGGGCACGGTGTTGGGCGATTGCTGGGAATTACCGCTACCGAAAAAGAGGGATGATTGGCGCTCGGTTTCGTTTCTTGTATGTGACGCTGAAATGTCATCACTCGAGGTGACAGAAGGTGAACTGTTGAGTTTGGGCTGGGTGAGTATTGAAAACGGGGCCATAGCGCTTGGCTCTGCCAGCCATTATCTGATCAACGCGGAGGCCTCGGTGGGCCAAAGCGCCACGATTCATCAACTAAGAGACTGTGAACTGCGCGATGGACTCACTGAACTGCAGGTATTGGAGCACTTCCTTGCTGCCGCCGCTGGAAGAGTACTGGTTTTCCACAATGCGGCACTGGATATGGCTTATCTGAATCGCAGTAGTGAGAGATGTTTTTACGCCCCGCTATTGCTACCAGCGGTGGATACGCTGGCCCTGGAGCACGCCCGATTCAGAAAGCAGGGTCGAGTCATAAAACCGGGAGATCTGCGTTTGCACGAGTGCCGTAATCGCTATCATCTGCCTTCTTATCCAGCTCATAACGCTCTGGTGGATGCGCTGGCCACCGCCGAATTACTGATAGCACAGGCCAAACATCGCGGTTCAGGCGCGCCGCTGAGGCTCGCAGATTTTTTTTAGTGTTTTACGTTGAAATATTCTGCCCAGCGGTGATACTAATCACCTGCTTAAAATGCTGTTTAACCACAAAGAGGTGATTAGGAATGATTCCAGGAAAGACCATGCGAAATACGCTTTTGGGCGTCGCATCACTAGTTGTATTGCCGCTACAGGCGGCCGAAAAACCCAACATAATGATACTGTGGGGCGATGACATTGGTATTACCAATATCAGCGCCTACAGCGATGGCATTATGGGTTACCACACACCCAATATAGATCGTATTGCCAATGAGGGTATGCGGTTTACCGATTACTACGGCGACCAGAGCTGTACCGCAGGGCGCTCGACGTTTATTACCGGGCAAGCGGGGTTGCGTACTGGGCTGACCAAAGTGGGTCTTCCGGGTGCTGAATTGGGCTTGCAGGATCGTGACATTACCATCGCTGAGATGCTCAAAACCCACGGTTACGCGACTGGGCAGTTTGGTAAAAACCATTTGGGAGACAAAGACGAATACCTGCCAACCAACCATGGTTTTGATGAGTTTTTGGGCAATCTCTACCACCTCAATGCGGAAGAAGAGCCTGAAGATCCCGATTATCCGAAAGCACCTGGTTTCGCCAAAATGTTTGGCCCTCGTGGGGTTATCCACTCCTATGCCGATGGTCGTATAGAGGACACTGGGCCGCTAACGCGCAAGCGTATGGAAACCACCGATGAAGAATTCATCGCTGCCGCTAAAAAATTCGTTGATCAATCGGTTAAGGACGACAAGCCCTTTTTCGTTTGGCTAAACACTACCGGCATGCATTTCCGAACCCATCCGGCTGAAAAGAATGTTGGCAAATCGGGGCAGGGGCCATACAACGATGTGATGGTGGCACACGATGAATTAATCGGCGAAATGCTGGATCAGTTAGATGAGCTAAAAATTGCGGATAATACAATTGTCATGTATTCAACGGACAACGGTGTGCATTTTAACACCTGGCCAGATGCAGGTATTACACCTTTCCGGAGTGAAAAAAATACTAACTGGGAAGGCGCTTACCGGGTACCAGCGGTAGTACGTTGGCCTGGGAAAATACCGGCGGGCGTCGTTTCAAATGAAATCATGTCTCACCTGGATTGGATGCCAACCCTGGCCGCAGTCGCGGGTGATCCCAATTTGAAGCAGAACTTGCTTAAGGGAACCCGTATAGGTTCCAAGAAAGCCAAGCTTCATTTGGACGGCTATAACTTCCTGCCCTATTTAACGGGTGAGGTTGATAAGGCCCCTAGAATGGAATTCCACTACCTCAACGATGAAGGTATGCCGGTTGGCGTACGTGTTGGCGACTGGAAAATAGTGTACGCAGAGAATCGCGGAGCCACAATGGCACTATGGGCCGAACCCTTCGTGACCTTGCGTATGTTCAAGTTGTTTAATCTGCGCCGCGATCCCTATGAGCGAGCCGATCACAATTCCAACACATACTGGGATTGGGTCGTTAGTAAGGCGCCACAAGGTTATCTTGGCCTGGCGACGACCGCTCAATTCCTGGAAACGTTTAATAAGTATCCACCCAGTCAAACGCCAGATTCCTGGTCTATTGATAAGCTGACGGATAAGTACTTAAACGCGAAGTAGTGTTCTTATCGGAAATCGAGCATTAGGCGTTCGCCTAATGCGCAGGAGGCGGCATTTGTCGCCTCTTTGCGTTAAGAGGCAGTAGTTTGTCCATCGGGTTCTTCGGCTACTGAGCTGGGAAATAGTTGCCTGATATCTCGGCCAACAAAATACAAAACAGGTACCAGGAATAAAGTAACAAACGTGGCAAATAATACGCCAAAGCCGACGGATATCGCCATGGGTTTTATAAATTGTGCTTGTATTGAAGTCTCCAGCTGAATCGGTAGTAGCCCCATAAAGGTTGTGACCGAAGTCAGTAAAATCGGTCGAAACCTCCGTACTCCTCCCAGTACAACCGCGTCGCGCCAATGTTCACCTTGCTTGCGCATACGTTCGTTAATGTGATCCACCATTACCAGGCTGTCGTTCACGACAATGCCGGTCAAACCGATAATGCCAAACAAAGAGAGGATACTGACGCTGCTGCCGAGGATTAAATGGCCCAGGATAGCCCCTACAATACCAAAGGGAATCACAGCCATAATTATTAGAGGCTGCCCATAGCTTCGTAGCGGAACTGCCAGAGCGGCATAAATCATGAGTAACACGGCCACGTAGCCCAGACCAAGTGAAGCGGTTGATTCGCTCTGGTCTTCAGCCTCCCCACTAAATCTGTAGCTTACTCCCGGATGACGGGCCAGGATATCAGGAAGCAATGCTTCGATTTTGCTGGTGATCATGCCGGGTGACACACGCGTCTTGTCGAGGTCGGCCATGACATTGACCACCCTCTGACGGTTAAAACGGTTGATCGCGCTCACGCCAGTTCGTTCCAGAGCTTCACCAACTACTTCAAAGGGCACCTTGCGGCCGCCGGGTACATCTATCCACATGGTACGCAGTGATTCCAATGAGGAGCGTTGCTGGGCAGGGAATCGCACGTAAACGCGAACTTCATGGCGGCCACGTTGCACCCGTTGAACTTCCGCACCAAAAAATGCTTGCCTTACTTGCCTGGCTAATTCGACTTGTCCCAGGCCAAGGGCATCGCCTTCGGGGGTTACCCGAATATCGAGCTCAGGCCCACCAGCATCAAAGCTGTCTGTCACATCATAGACACCTTCAAATGTGGCCAGGGTAGCTTTGAGTTCGCTGGCAGCCCCACGCAATGCCTGCAGGTCTTCGCCACCCAGTTCGATATCAATGGGTAGTTGTGATGGGCCAGAGCTTGCGTCAAATGTCAGCGACTGGATGCCACTTAATTCACCCAGCGACTCTCGCATCCAGCCCGCAAGCTCGACGGAGGTTATATCACGTTTGGTACTTGGCAATAACTCCAGCGTAATAGTAGCGGCAGTGTCGGTAAGTGAAAGAGACATCAACTCCATAATTGCACTTTGTTCGCTACCTGTTTTTTCCTTGTAAATGCGGTCCATATCTCTGGCAGACTGCTCGATGGCCAAGGCATATTCATGGGTTTTTTCCCAAGAGCTACCCTGCGGCATTTTCAATTTCACGTTGATTTGGTCAGAGGGGATGGCCGGGAAAAAGACAAACCGCACAATACCGGATGGCACCAGGGAGAGACAGATGATCAGACCACCCACAAACACAGCCAGGGTTGTATAGCGAATGCTGATGGCGAATTCAAGAAGCGTTCGATAGCGAGTTTCGGCGAAGTTCTGTAGTGCCCCGGCACAACGGAGCTGTAGCTTTTTTAAAGGTTTGAGAATTGAACCTTCATCGGTTTGAGATTTTCTGACGCGAATATGCCTCAGGTGTGCCGGTAAAATAAGTTTTGTTTCGATCAGTGAAAAGAACAGGCTCAAAATGACCACGGGCACGATATGTGACAGCATGCGGGCAAAACCGGTATCCAAAAACCAGGCGGGGCTAAATGCGATAATGGTCGTTAACGCACCAAAGATTGTCGCTGTTGCCACTCGCCTGACTCCGCGTACAACGCTACCCACGCCAAGTTGTTCTTCCTCTAGCTGCGTGTAGGCACTTTCGGCAGTGACAATGCCGTCATCCACCAACATGCCGAGTACGAGAATAAAACCAAATACTGAAAAAATATTGATAGAAACGGGTAGGCCAAGAAGGTTGATTGCCAGCAATGCACCCAGAAAAGAGAAGGGCACACCAAGAATCACCCAAAGTGCCAGGGAAATATCCAGGAATAATGCGAGGGTAATAAATACCAGCACAGCGCCCATTGCGGCACCTTTGAGCATCAGGTTGATCCGACCATTTAACATTACGCCGCGATCTGACCAGGCGGTCAGTTCCACCCCATGGGGTAAATCGGTTTGTTTTCGCACTACGTATCCGCGCAATTGCTCGGTGATTGCCAATATGTCTTGTTTTGCCATACTGTCGACCTCGAGCGTGATGCTCGGGTGACCGTTTAGTCTGCTTAATATAGGTTGCTCATTAAAACCGTCGCTGATATTGGCGACATCGCCAAGCAGAATCCGCGTGCCGTCCTCACGTGTGATTAACGTCAATTGCGCATATTCGTCGCCTGTATAAACTTGGCCGACGGATCTAAGTGTGATTGAGCCGGAGCCAGTTCGCATCTTGCCACCGGGCAAATCCCGCGAGCTCGCTCTGACAGCATTGACGACAGAATCAAAGCTCAGATTATATTGACGCAGTGCAGAATCTGACACTTCAATAGATATTTCGTAATCCCGCGAACCGTTAATTGAAACCTGGGTTACATCAGGCAAAAGGAGAATTTCATCGCGTAGTTGATCCGCATATTCTTTCAGTTGGGCTTCTCCTAATTCCCCGTAGAGCGTCACTCGCATCGCTCTCGTGCGGTACAAAACCTCTTCGATGATCGGCTCCTCCGCGTCCGCTGGAAACGAGGCGATGCCATCTACCCTGGTTTTGATCTGACTGAGCGCCTGTGCCGCCGGGGTGCCAGCTTCAAGCACCACGGTAACCACGGCAGAGCCCTCGCGCGCGATAGAGCTTATTTCATCAATGCCGACGATATCCTGAATTTCCTCCTCGACCCTTAGCACGATTCCGTCTTCAACTTCTTCTGGAGAGCTGCCGGGATAGGGCACACTGATGGTAATGGTTTCACTGGAAAAAGTAGGAAATATCTCTTTGGGTATAACATCAATGGAAGCAAGACCACCGAACATAACAACCAGCATCAACAGATTGGCAGCTACCGGGTTGCCGGCCATCCAGGCGATAATGCCGCGCTCCTGCATAGGATACATGTTAGTTGTTCACCGATAGCGGAGTGCCGTCGATCATCATATCCAGGCGAGAAAGTATGACCATCTCCCCTGGCGCCAGATCATCGCCCACGATGACGCTGTGGTCCTCCCTGCGCAGTACATTCAGCTGCCGTTTGTGGGATGTATCATTGTTGAACAAATACACGTGATCGCCGCTGTACAGCGCTGAACGGGGTATACGGGTACCGTAGGCGATAGGTACGCCGATCATCTGGGCTTCAACAAAAAGGCCTACTGAGAGAGGCTGGTTGTGCAGTTTGTTATCGTAGGGATGGTCGACTTCTGCGACCAGGTAAAAAACCCTTGTCTGTTCATCCACTCGCTGTTCAAGGCGAGCAAGTCTTGCTTCCCAATGATGTTCAATAGCACCAAACCGCGCAGTTAGAGTTGCTTTTGGCCATGTGCCATCGCTTTGCTGGCCGTAGCGGACAAATGGAACATCAGAGGGCAGAAGGGGAAGTCTGATTTCCGACGTGGCTGTACCGAGCAGCTTCATTACCGCCGATCCAGCTTGCACATACTGGCCCAGGTC
>JBALVT010000122.1:0-13144 GCA_036961345.1 Halioglobus sp. | reverse complement strand
ATGTATCGCGATCTGAGGCCTGGAGATTCTGTTACAGCGCACACTGTCATCGACACGATTTCCGAACAGAAGGCAACGGCCCGCGGCATCGGCTACTTTATTGAAACCCTGACGCACTTTACCGATCAGAACGGCGATGACATTGGTAAGCAGATTTTCCGTGTGTTGAAGTTTATTCCCAACGACAGTAATTCCGCGGATTCTTCTGCAGATACACCCGATGATACGCCGGCGGTGCCAACCCGTATTGCCTCTCCGCGCGGTCACGACAATGGCTGGTGGTGGGAGGCAGCGGACGAGGGGAAAATGTTGATCCAACGCTGCAAAAACTGCCAGACCTTGCGTCATCCTCCTAGGCCCATGTGCGGTGAGTGCCAGTCAGTTGAGTGGGACTCTATCGAATCCACCCTCGAGGGCGAAGTTTACAGCTTTACCACCTTGCACTACCCCAAGGTTCCCGGTTACGACTACCCATTGTGTTGCGCCGTGATTCAGCTGTCTGAAGGCACCCGGGTAGTGTCCAATATCGTAGGTATTGACCATGCGCAGGTGTCTATTGGAATGAAAGTTAAAGGCAAGGTTGAACAGGTCGATGAAAAAACCATGCTGCCACAGTTTTACCCGGCCTGAGAGGGAATTTGATTATGTCTTTAGAAACTCTAGCGTTTGAAAATATTAGTGTTGGTGACAAGTTGCCAGCGAAGGAAATCCCAATCACCCCGGCACTTATTGTGGGTGGCGCCGTGGCATCACGTGATTTCACAACGGTGCATCACGACAAAAAGGCTGCGCAGCAAGGTGGGCTGCCGGATATTTTTATGAATATTCTCACCAGTAATGGCCTTATGGGCAGCTATGTAAGCAACTGGGCCGGGCCCGATTCCACCACACGAAAAATCGACTTGAAGCTGGGCGCGCCAAATTTGCCGGGATTTGTTATGACAATCACCGGTGAAGTAAAAGCCAAAGATGACGCCAAGGGACTTGTCGATATCGAAGTTTTAGGTGAGAACAATGTGTGGGGCATGCATATGCAGGGCACCGTACAAGTACAACTGCCGAAGGGGGCATAACAATGGTTGCTAACGTAAAAGATAAGGCCGCGATTGTCGGAGTTGCCAATACGGAGTTTTCGAAAAACTCTGGCCGATCAGAGCTTCAGCTTGCGGCTGAGGCGGTAGCTGCGGCGCTTGATGACGCGGGTTTGAAACCAAGTGATGTCGATGGCATGGTCACGTTTACCATGGATACCAGTGATGAAATTGAAGTTGCTCGGGCGGTTGGTATTGGTGATTTAACATTTTACTCGCGGATTCCCCACGGGGGTGGTGCGGCGACTGGCTTGCTGCACCAGGCAGCGATGGCGGTTGCCACAGGTATGGCTGAAACGGTAGTGATTTATCGGGGCCTGAATGGTCGCTCCGGTCACCGTTTTTCCGGTGGTGTCTCCGGCGATATTACTACCTCCGATTCTATCCACTGGGGCTGGTATATGCCCTATGGTTTGTTAACACCCGCCTCCTGGGTGGCCATGTACACCCAGCGGTATATGCATCTGAGTAATTGCACCAAAGATTCGCTGTTTGAAGTGGCTTACACCACGCGCCAACACGCCGCGACCAACCCGGCAGCATTGTTCTACGATCAGCCCTTTGATCGCGCGGGGTACGATGCACAAAAGAAAATTGTCGACCCTTTTCAGCTCTATGACTGCTGTCTGGAGTCGGACGGTGCCTCTGCGGTGGTGATTACTACCACGGAACGTGCCAAACACCTGAAACAACCGGGTGTTGTTATCAAGGGCGTTGGACAGGGCGCTGGTGCCAATATGGAGTCCATGACCAGTTTCTATCGGGACGAAATAGCAGCGATACCGTCTATGGATATAGCGGCGAAGCAGGCTTATGCGCAATCGGGTCTCACGCCTGACGATATTGATGCGGCCATCATTTACGATGCCTTTACACCGATCGTTTTGTGGCAATTGGAAAGCTGGGGTTTTTGTAACCCTCGCGAGGGCCATGATTTTGTGCTTGATGGTAGCTTGCGTCTGGACGGCCGCCTGCCTACCAATACCCACGGTGGGCAGTTATCCGAGGCTTATATTCACGGGGTAAATGGCATTGTCGAAGCGGCACGTTTGGTTCGCGGTACTTCTGTGAATCAACCCAAAAAGGACATCAATCATGCGCTGGTAACTGCAGGTGTCGGTGTGCCGACCGGTGGGGCAATTCTTGGGAGTATGGACACGCTCTAGATTTTTTAACTCGCACCGGAGAAGTGTTGGCTATGGCGGTAAGTCGTGTAGAAACGCAGGAAAGCGCTGAGGCGCAGAAGCTGGAAAGTCTCAAAGGGCAGAGGTTGGGCCCTTATATGAGTTTTAACCCGGTCAGTGCCACGCAAATTTGGCAGTGGTGTTCCGCCATGGGTGACCTCAATCCCACTTTCAGTCGGGGCCAAAATCAGTTGGCGCCACCGGCAATGATGCAGATGTGGACGATGCGCGACATCAATGATTGTTACGCACCTGGCTCTACTGATGCTCCGCCCTATCAGGTCTTCGATGACATGAAGGCGCTGGGGTATGGCGCCAATGTCGCAGTGAGCTACGATATTAAATTTATTCGTTATCTGAGTTTGGGTGAACGTCCCAAACACTACACGACGGTGGTCTCTATCAGCGACAAAAAAACTACCGCTCTTGGGCTTGGCTTTTTTGTGACGGAGCGAGTGGAGTATACAACGCTTGAAGAAGCTCCCTTTGCAGAGGCGCTCATCACCTATTTTCAGTACCAGCCAGCGGAGCGCGCAGATGATCAGGCTGTGTCTGAATCATCACCCAGCCCGAGCGATTTGGCCGCGGGGAGAAAATCAGCCCCCGGACCAGCACAGTGGCAAACCGAATTTGAAAACCTGGCCCTCGAGTCCCTCTCAATCGGAGACAAATTACCGACGCTGAATATTCCCATTACCCACAAGCTTATTGTAGGCGGTGCTATTGCAACCCAGGACTATATCCCGGTGCATCACAATGTACCTGCTGCAAACGCCGCAGCCATGCCCGATATTTTTATGAATATTCTCACAACGAGCGGTTTATTGGCGCGCTATCTGGGTGACTGGGCGGGAAGGGGCAGTCGTTTGCAACACATCAAATTCAATTTGATGGCACCGAATCACCCCGGCGACACCATGGAGATGGAGGGATCAGTTGAATCAATCAGGGCCACTGATACGGGCGGCGAAGTGGTCGTAAACTTCGGCGGAAAAAATCGGCAGGGATATCACACGAGGGGAAATGCCACGTTGGCATTGCCCGGTAACAACGAATTATTGTAAAGAGTTGAGGTTTGGAATGACTAAAAAACGTTTTGAGGGAAAGGTCGCCATTGTTACTGGCGGGAGCATGGGTATTGGCAGGAGTACTGTCTTGCAGTTGGCCGCAGAGGGCGCCCATGTAGTGAGTTGTGCGCGTCGCAAACCCAAGCTGGATGAACTTGCAGTGGCGGTCGAAGCGCTGGGAGGTTCTTTTACAGCCCATGAACTTGATGTTGGCGATACAGATGCTTTTGCCAAGATGATAAACGACACCGCCGAAGAACACGGCCGACTGGATTTGTTGGTGAATAATGCGCCATCTGTTATTGGCGGAATGGTGGTGGATCAAACCCTGAAAGACTGGCAGGCCAACTTTGGTATCGGCGTGGACAGCGTATTCATCGGTGTGCAGGCGGCGATGCGCATTATGATTCCTCAAGGTAGTGGGTCGATTGTTAATATATCTTCTGTCAGTAGTTTGCGTGCTGGCACCGCATCCGGCGCTTATGGGGCGGCCAAGGCTGCGCTGAACCAGTTCAGTCAGTGCGCGGCCATGGAGGCGGCGCCTCACAATGTGCGCATTAATGTCATTGCCCCCGGGGCTGTCGATACCCCGGGATTGAATGCGGCGACCATGAAAAATGACGCGGTGAAAAAAGTCATTACAGACGCTATTCCCATGCTGCGTGCTGCTACGCCTGAGGAAGTTGCCCAGGCTATTTGTTTTTTGGGTTCGGACGACGCCTCTTTCATTACCGGTGTTATTCTCCCGGTAGACGGCGGCAAAACCCCGCAGTTGTACGTACCGGCATTTGATCTCACTAATCTGGATAACCAGACCGAAAACCGATAGTCCAGTGGCGCGCAGGAATTATGTTAAGAGGATAGGGGGGTAATACTATGAGTAATGAATCGCTGTTGGAACGTATAGATCGGCTGGAATCCCTGGATGAAATTCGCCAGCTGCCGGCAAAATATTCGCTGTCACTGGATATGCGTGATATGGATGCCCATGTCAATTTGTTTGCCGAGGATATTCGTGTAAGCCGTGAGAAAACAGGTCGGCAACATCTGAAAGCCTGGTTGGACGACACGCTTCGTCTGCAATTTACAGGTACGTCGCACCACATAGGGAACCATGTGATTGAGTTTGACGATGCTGATCATGCCCACGGTGTGGTCTATTCAAAAAATGAGCATGAGACCGGTGACGAGTGGGTCATTATGCAAATGCTCTACTGGGACAATTATGAGCGCATCGACGGCCGCTGGTTTTTTCGCCGCCGGTTACCCTGTTACTGGTATGCAACGGATTTAAATAAACCACCTATCGGTGATAATAAAATGCGCTGGCCCGATAGAGAGCAATATGCGGGCGCCTATCATGATCTATGGCCTTCCTGGGAAGAGTTCTGGGCAAACCCACCTTCCGGAGACGGACCTGAGGTGGCAGCTCCAGCGCCTGTAGGCGAATTTCTCAAGACCATGCGGCGCGGTGCCGCTGAACCCAAAATACGAGTACGTTAGGATATGACAATGGATCTATTTTCACCCGTGAAACTCGGCGCGCTGGAATTGCGTAACCGAATTGTAATGGCGCCTATGACCCGCAGTCGGGCCGACAGCAATGCGATACCTACCCAGGTTATGGTCGAATACTATCGCCAACGAGCGAGTGCTGGGCTCATTATCTCCGAAGGTATAGCACCGAGCGCCGACGGCATGGGTTACTGCCGTACAGCGGGTTTATATAACGAGGAACAGGTGGGTGCATGGAAACGCGTTACTGACGCTGTGCACGGTGAGGGCGGTCTTATGGTCGCTCAGATTATGCATGTGGGCAGGGTCGCCAATCACTACAATAAACCTGCTGGCAGTCGGACGATAGCCCCCTCGGCTATACAGGCTCGGGGCGAGATGTATACCGACGAAGCTGCCATGCAAGCCTTTGACGAGCCCCACGCGTTGGAGACAGCCGAAGTGAAGGCTGTTGTCGAGGATTATCGGCGCGCCACCGAAAATGCCTTCGCCGCCGGTTTTGATGCAGTGGAGCTACACTGTACCAGCGGTTATTTGCCCGCTCAGTTCCTGTCTACTGGCACTAATGAGCGCACTGACGAGTATGGTGGCACGCTAGAAAATCGTGCACGTTTTATTCTGGAATCCCTGCAGGCGATGGCCGGTGTGAAGGGGGCCGACCGTGTGGGCTTTCGAATATGCCCCGACAATCCTTTTAACGATTTACAGGATGACAATCCCCAGGAAACCTTTGAGTATCTGTTGGCCGAAGTTGAACAGCTGGACCTGGCCTACTTGCACGTGATCCGTTTTCCCAAGGGACGTGTGGACAATATTGAACTCGCCCAGCAGCATTTTGGTGGCCGGCTTATCGCCAATGAAAGCTATGATTTCGAAGAGGCCCAGGCAGCTGTTTCGGGCGGTACCGTAACGGCCGTGTCCTTTGGGCGCCACTTTATCGGTAATCCCGATTTGGTAGAGCGTTGGAGTAGCAATGCTGAGTTGGCAGCTTTTGATTTGGCTACGATGTATACGCCGGGCGCCGAGGGTTATACCAGTTATCCGCAAGCCGATGTATAACACTTTGGGCAGGCTTATGAAGATCCTGCCGGGCATATTGCTATTTTGTTTTTCGATAGCGGCGGCGGCACTTGAGCCTGTCAGGCATATCGTAGATTCAGATGGACATCCCATGGCCGTGTGGGAAAAATCTGCTGGCGAACCCAGGGCGACAATCTTGTTGCTGCACGGGCGAACCTGGAGCTCGATACCCGATTACGATCTACAGGTGGACGGTGAGGATCTGTCCTTTATGGATGGTTTGACCGAGTTGGGCTACCGGGTTTTTGCCCTGGATGCGCGCGGTTATGGTGGTACGCCCCGTGACGTAAGTGGTTGGCTCACGCCCCAGCGCGCTGCGACGGATGTAGCCAATGTTTTGCGCTGGATAAAACAACGCGCTGAATCAGATGTACACCTTTTTGGCTGGTCTTATGGTTCCATGGTGAGCCAACTCGTGGTGCAGCGTGAGCCGGGGATTGTTGCCAGTGCCATTCTTTTTGGTTATCCCTATAATCCCCAGCGATACGTCATTACCGGCGATGAAATTTATCCGGACCAGCCTCCCGCCTTGCCCAATACCGCGCTCAATGCAGCCAGCGATTTTATTACGCCCGGATCCATCAGCTCCAGGGCGATAAAGGCATATGTAGAGCAGGCATTGGTCGCCGACCCTGTGCGAGTCGATTTCAAGGACTTACATCAGTGGCTCGAGCTTGATGCGGTTAAGGTAAAAACCCCGACACTGCTGTTGAAAGCCGAGTTTGATCCCCTGGCCCCGATGACCGAGCAAGCACAGTTCTTCAGCCAACTCGGTGTTTCCCATAAATGGTTTGTGGTACTCGCAGGAGGAGATCACGCGGCGCTGTTGGAAGAGCCTCGAGATGATATGCTGCATGCAATAGACAGTTTTATACAGTCTCAATAAGGAATACGATGGCCGGCTCTCAAGCTGCTGTGGTGAAGGAGAGTAGCGTCAAATGGGCTTAAGACTTCAGATCGGTGTGACCTCCTGGAAGTCCGGGTCTCGATGGAGCGCGGATGTTCTTTGTCAGCAGGGCGAACTTGCGCAAAAGATGGGTTTTCATTCCTTCTGGTTGCCTGAAAACCATTTCGGCGACGATCGGTCCATGCCATCGCCCCTGACGCTTCTGGCTGCGGTGGCAGCTAGAACGCAAAAGATAAAACTCGGAACAGCGTCCTATTTACTGCCTATCCGGCACCCATTGCTGGCAGCAGAGGAGGTAGCGGTGCTCGATCAATTGTCCGAGGGGCGTGTGATTCTCGGGGTGGGACGGGGCATTCAGGGTGCGGTATTCAAGGCATTCGATTTGCCCAGTAAGGACAAACGAAAGCGCTTTGCTGAAAATCTCGCCATTATGCGCAACGCCTGGGCCGGAGAACCCATTTTACACGATGATGAGGGCGCGGCTGTGTACCTCGCGCCACTGCCTATCCAGAGGCCTTGTCCGCCAGTCTGGGTTGCCGCGTTTGGTCCGCTGGCCCTGAAACAGGTGGGAAACCTCGGTTTGCCGTACCTGGCCTCGCCGATGGAGACCCTGGCAGTACTTGAAAAAAACTACGCTGATTACCATCAGGTTGTTAAAGAGGCGGGCTTACCTGCGGTTACCACAGTTCCAGCAATGCGTACGGTCTTTATCAGCGACGACAAGGCTCAGGTGGAGCAGCTCAAACAAAGACTTGCACGCGCCGTACCGAGTATCGCGGGAAACCCCACGGCAGGTGTCGATGACTGGACTCTCGTGGGAGACAAGCAGCAGGTTCGCGATAGGTTATACGAATACACCGATAAACTGGCGATGACCCATCTGATTGCCAGTGGCCGTTTGCCAGGTGTGGAAACCAGCGCCTTGATACGCAGTCACGAAGCGCTGCTGGAATGCGCTGGTTAGTGTTTTAAGCTTTGATGAAGTCGCTGATATACTTTCCAAACGCTGCCGTTTCGACTAGAAATGCGTCGTGACCATAAATAGAGTCGTGATTTATATAGGTCACATCGTTCCCGGCATTCTTAAGCCCGTCGTACAGTGCCAGCTGTTGTGAAGGCGTAAAAAGAATATCTGAATTGACGCTCACCACCATCGATTTAGCGGCAATATCTTTAAAGGCCTCGGTCAGGTTTCCATTCTCGTCGGCCAGATTGAACGTGTTCATAGCGTCCAACAGGGTCAGGTAGCAATTGCAGTCAAACTTGCTGGTAAACTTTTCGGCGTTGTAATCCAGGTAGTGTTCAATAGATTCTCTGCCAGCTTTGTTGACGAAGCGATTATTGAGTTCAGTCCAGTTGCGGTAGGTGAGCAGGCCAAGTCTTCGCGCCGTAGTGAAACCCTGGAGGTCGCCGCTGAAGTGGTAGTTGCCCTCATCCCAGGCGGGGTCGAGTTTCGTGATATCTCTTTGCAGAAAACGGTTGGCGTTATTGGCCGGATAGGCCTGTGCGCAGGAAGAAATGGAAATCAGGAATTCGGCGTCATTTGGGTACAGTGTCATCCAGGCAATTGATAACATGGCCCCCATTGAATTGCCCAGTATGGCGTGCAGTTTTTTAATGCCCAGTGCTTCAATCAATAGCTTCTGGGAGCGAACCATGTCGTTGATGGTTACTCTAGGGAAGTCGGTTCGGTATTTGGTTTTTGTTGCCGGATTAATGCTGTCGGGCCCCGCAGAACCATAACAGCTGCCCAAATTGTTGATACAGACAATAAAGTACTGGTTTGTGTCAAGATGACGTCCGGGGCCCACCATCTCTTGCCACCAGCCTTTGGCCGGGTTCTTTTCGGTCGATGTCAGATGGCTACTGGTGGAGAGGGCATGATGGACAATTATGGCATTGTCTTTTGCTGCGTTGAGTTCGCCATAACACTCATATGCAAGAACCAGAGGGTTGATGACGCCGCCGTTGTCGAATAAGAAGTCACTGCGGGAAATAAATTCCAGACGACCGTCATCCAGCTCGCTTATTCCAGACCTCATTAGAGTCTCCGGCAAAAAATGGAACTCGATTATATGCTACTAATTGCAGTTAGTAATGTTTGATTTGTGGATGGTTTTTTGGCAGGGCAAAGCTCAGGTACCGATCGCCGGTGGCTGTGCCCAATTTTCCGCCGCTGGCAGTGATAACAATAAACTGGCGACCGTTGAGTTCGTAGGTGCTCGGCGTTGCGTAGCCGGCGGCGGGAAGTTTGTATTCCCACAGTAGCGCGCCGTCTGTTTTATCAAAAATTCGCAGTTTTTCGTCGGAACTGGCTGCGATGATTAACAAGCCGCCGGCGGTAACAACCGGGCCACCATAGTTCCTCGTGCCGGTCGGGGGAATACCCTCTTTGGTGAGTTGCTCGTATTCCCCAAGTGTAATCTGCCAACGACGTTTTCCATCGGCCAGATTGATGGCGTTCACAGTTCCCCAGGGGGGTTTAACAGCGGGGTAGTAGCGGTCATCGAGAAAGTCGTTATAGCCGGCAAAGACATAGGCGATGTCCATTTCTGATGAATCTGAAACAATTGCCTTTTTCAAGTTCCCGGTGCTTTTGGCGAATACGTAATCGACAACCGCTTTGCGCTCGTGATCCGATAGATGGGCAAAAGGCATCATTCGTCCTTTGCCCTGTGTCACTGTGCGCATGGCTTCGTGTGAATTGAGCCTGCCGCCTAAATCTGTGAGTGGTGGCGCATAGGGATAGAACCCCTGCAGGTCAATACCGTGACAGCCGCTGCAATGCTGGCGAAAAACGAATTCACCAAATCCCAGTTTGCTGCCTTTTACCACCTCCACAGGCTCCATATGTATCAGGTGTGGGGCCTCCATGGCGTTGATGTAGTAGGTGCCTGTTTCCGGGTCGAAGGCGCCTCCGCCCCAATTGGCGCCGCCGTAGAAACCGGGGAAGAGTATGGTTTTCTTCAGGCCCGGCGGTCGCAGATAAGCGAACTTTTCGGCTTGATCGAAAAGTGCTTTTACGTGGGCGTGCGCTGCCGGGTTGATGTCCGACAGGTCTTCGGCTGTGAGTGACTGTCTAACAAAGGGTTCGGGCAGAGTTACCTTTGGCTGAGTGGGAAATGCCTGTTCTGAAGGCACACTGGAGGCTGGCACTGCTACCTCTGGAATTGGAAATACGGGTTTTCCCGTGTCCCGGTGCAACAGGTAGATAACGCCCTGTTTGGAGGCCTGGGCCAGTAAATCCATTTTTTGGCCATCTTTGTTCAGGGTGAGTAGCGTGGGCGCAGAGCTTAGGTCCCTGTCCCACAGGTCGTGATGTACGCTCTGGTAATGCCAGATTCTCTCGCCGGTCTTGGCATTTATGGCAATGATGCTATTGCCGAACAAATTGGCGCCGGTGCGGCCGGAGCCGTCAAAATCCGGGGTGGGAGATCCGGTGGGTACATAAACCACAGCTCTGTCTCGGTCTATGCTCATGCCCGCCCAGGCATTGGCGCCGCCGGCTGTTTTCCATGCGTCCTTTGGCCAGGTGTTGTAGCCGTGTTCTCCCGGGTGAGGAATCGTGTGGAATGTCCAGATCAGTTTTCCGGTGATGACGTTATAGGCGCGAATGTCACCGGGTGCTGCGCCTCCGGTTTCGTTGACTGCTGATCCCATTATGATCAGGTCTTCAAAGATGACACCGGGGGAGGGTGCGTTAACACTTATTTTTTGGGGGTCGCGACCAAGCCCCGCCCGCAGGTCAACTCTGCCCCCCTCGCCGAAAGATTCAATGAGTTTGCCGTTGGCAGCGTTCAGTGCCATCAGGTAATGGCCTGTCGTAAAAAAAAGCCTGGCCTGGATGTCATCTTGCCAATGAGTAATACCGCGCATATTGGATAAGCCCACGTGCGAGGCCGAGGGTGAATGAGACCACAGTTCATTGCCTGTGTCGGCCTCCAGCGCGAAAACATTGTAGTTGGGGTTGCGGCCGTATAACACGCCGTCAACGATTATGGGGTTTATCTGAAGTTCGGAAGTTGCTGGTAATGACTGGCCCTTACTGCTGCTGTAAGACCAGGCCAGCGCCAGCTTTTGAACATTGTCCCGATTGATTTGTTTTAAACTTGAATAGTGGCTGTTGCCGTCGTCTCCTCCGTAAGTTTCCCAGGATCGGTAATCCTGGGCAGAGCATGGAGCACACAAAAGCGCGCCCACAATTGCCAGCAAGCTGGTCGCGGAGCGCGCTGCAGGTACCATCATCGTTTTACCTTACCGCGCCGCCGCCATCTACCGACAGCAACTGACCGGTGATGAAAGATGCTCGATCACTGGAAAGAAAGGTGACTGCTTCGGCAATCTCATTGGGTTCTCCCAATCGATTCATAACCGCGGCTGCCATGAGCCCCTTTTCCATTTCCGGCTGTTCCTGAAAGTAATTCTCGAGCCCAGGGGTACGAATTACCCCGGGAGAAATAGCATTGATACGAATGCCTGCCGGGCCGTTTTCCGCCGCTGAACTCTTGGTAAGAATATTGACTCCGGCCTTCGCTGCGGCATAGGCGGTGTTATGCGCCTGACCTCGCAAGGATGCATTTGACGATATATTTACGATAGCGCCACCACCAGAATTCAACATGGCCTTGATTTCGTATTTCATGCACAGCCAGGTATTGGTAAGGCACATTTCCAGTGTCTGGTCGAAGACCTCGCGCTCATACTCCTGAATAGGGCCAGAACCGCGGCTTACAGCTGCACTGTTGCAGGCAATATCCAGCCGGCCGTAAGTTGAAACGGCAAAATCAACCGCTTCTTTTACAGCGTCTTCTTTGCTGACATCGCCCTGAATAAACGCGGCTTCGCCGCCGGCTTCGGTGATGAGAGTGACGGTTTCTTTGCCCATTTCAGCGTTGAAATCAGCGATTACCACACGGGCTCCCTCGCGTGCGTATGACATGGCAATAGCTCTGCCTATCCCCTGGCCAGCTCCCGTTACGATGCCTACCTTATTGTCGAGTAATCCCATTCCTATCTCCTCGTATCTGTTGCCGTTAGTGGTTTTTCATTGACAGTTTTTGGCTCTGCGTATCAGCGCTCTCAGAAAAATTCTGAGTTTCCCTCGTTCTAAAACCTTTGCCGAGGATTTCCATTTCGAGTGCAGGGTAGCTGGTCTGGACTCCAACTTTATCGTAATCGAAGTGGTGGACGTAGAATTCGTAAATAGCGTCTCCCCACCACAAATTCATAGCTCGAATTATATCGGGATCACCTGACGGTGCATCGGTTACCACATGGCGTATCGAGGACACGTCGTATTGTTCGCGTACACCGATGGGTAATAGCAGTAGCTTTTCAAATTGAGACTTGAACATGTAACTGGTGGTAACGCGGTATTGGCTAATGGCGTGAAGCATTGCCAGTGCATTCCACTGCTGGGCCAACACCAGGGCATGGCCGGAATGCAAGCACTGTGTTGCCCAAAACATGACCCGCGGATTGTAGAGCTCTGAACCACAAAAGTGCACGTTGTTTGATTCCGGGTGAATATCGAACAAGGCAATCAAATGTGCTTCGTGGTACTCCGGCCGACAATTTTCTGGAGTTGTTTCTGGGTAGATCTCAATCAAGCTGTTAAAAGACAGAAAGTCTTCGATGTTGCCGAGGGCAAGATTGACGCAGTTATTTTGATTTGCCATGTCCGCTGCTTGCCGCGCTACTGCATGGTATTTCTCGTGGGCAATGAATGCCCCGGCGCCACTACATTTCAGTGTGTGCGCCACTTCGGCTGCACAAAGGCTGTATCGCAGGGGTACTAGCACGCCGCCGATTTGCGATAGCGCGAATTTGAGCGCGATGAGTTCCGCACTGTTTGGTAACAAAGCCACCACGCTATCACCGTCGCGTATACCCAAAAAACGTAAGCTGTGAGCAATTTGATGGCATTTCGCAAGAAGTTCGCCGCGGCTCCAATGCCGGCCGTCGGGTGCAGCGAGCGCCAGCTTGCCGGGATTTTGTTCTGCAAACTGACTGAATCCCAACGTCGACATTATTCCTGTTCCCGAGAGCCTGAGAAATTTGCGGCGGTTTACACCCGTGTCTGCGCTTCGCGCAGGGCAGACATCACCATGGGGATGACCAATACCGCTGCCATTAGGCCTGCCCACACGCCTTTGAATATTGCGTAATTTACTGGCGTAATTTGTTCTATGCCACCCAAATAAAATATGGCCAGAGGAATGGGGGCTGCCAGGCATATGCCTACAATGCCGAACCAGAATGCGTTGCCCAGCGTGGATATGGGAAGGCGGTTTACCCAGC
>JBALVT010000121.1:0-13185 GCA_036961345.1 Halioglobus sp. | reverse complement strand
GCACCTCAGTGCTCAGATACTTGATCTCATTGCTATTTTTCCGCATGGCGCCCAATCGTATAATCTGGAGCAACCAGCGGATCTGGTGGATATCAGTACCAATCTGGCGATGCTGCGCCTTGGTCGCGGCGAGTTGTTTATGGAGGCCAGCTTCAGGTTTTTTAATGAACAGCAAAGCCTGCCGGTGCAACGATCTGTTGAAGCGCTGGCGCGGGCGTTTGAGCTGACTGTAAAGCCTGTCGTGGGGTACCCTGGTTGGCAGCCTGATTTTAACAGCGCACTACTGGCCCAGGCAGTGGCACTGCACGAACAGTTGTTTGATTGCACGCCTGCCATTAAGGCTATTCATGCGGGTCTGGAATGCGGTATTTTAAAGAGCAAAAAGCCAAAGACCGATATACTATCTTTTGGCCCCACCATACGGGGTGCGCACTCGCCTACTGAGCGTCTGCAAATTTCTACAGTGGCGCCGTTTTGGAAAATGCTGAGCGAATTATTAGCGCAAATGTAAGTTCACACACTGATATTTCAGAGAGTAGAAAGCCATGTTTGAATCACTGCCACTATTGCCACCCGACACTATATTAGGTCTTGCGGCCGCCTGTCGTATAGATCCAAATCCCTTGAAAGTGGACCTGACTGTTGGGATTTATATGAATGAACAGGGCATTTGCCCGGTGTTTGAGGCGGTGCAACAGGCGCAGCAGCAGCTCGTGAATAACGAGATATCGAAGGCCTACATCTCTCCGGTCGGTGATGAGGCGTTCAATGTCGGAATGCAGCGCCTGCTCCTGGGGGATGACAATCCGGTCCTTGCGCAGGGTCGGGTGGGCAGTGTCCAGACGCCGGGTGGTTGCGGTGCACTGCGCATCGGTGCTGAACTGATTCATGCGGCGTCTCCTGATGCCCGGGTTTGGGTAAGCGATCCTACCTGGCCCGTACATATCCCTCTGCTGGGCAGTGTGGGCCTGCAATTTGAGACTTATCGCTATTACAATCCTGAAAATCACGGTGTGAATTTTGATGCCATGGTAGAGGATTTAAAAGGCGCGCGAGCCGGCGATATAGTGCTGTTGCACGGCTGCTGCCACAACCCCTGCGGTGCCGATCTGACTCTGGAGCAGTGGGCAGTTATTGCCGAGATGGCGGAACAACAAGGTCTAATACCCTTTGTAGATACCGCTTATCAGGGCTTGGGTGATGGCCTGGCGGAAGATGCTGCGGGACTGCGCCTGCTCGTGGACCGATTGCCCGAGGTGATAGTTGCAGCTTCGTGTTCCAAGAATATGGGGCTTTACCGCGAGCGTACCGGGCTTGTCATGTTTGTTTGCAATGGGTCTGACGGAGTGGCGGCTATGGTCAGTCAGGCGCTGGTTGCTGCGCGGAAGGTATATTCCATGCCGCCGGCGCATGGCGCTATTATCGCTGGTGCGCTGTTATCCGATGCCACACTGAATACCCTGTGGAAAAATGAACTGGTGGAAATGTGTGAACGGGTCAATGGTCTGCGAGCCGCTCTGGTGGAAAAACTGAATACAGCAAGTGGGGGCGATTTTGGTTTTATCGCGCGCGAAAAAGGCATGTTTTCATTTTTGGGCCTGAGCGTGGAGCAAGCGCTGCGGCTGCGTGACGAGCACAGTATTTATATGCTGGATTCCTCGCGTATCAATGTTGCCGGTGTGAATGCCGGCAATATTGATTATCTGGCGCAGGCAGTGGCCACGGTGCTTTAGCCTTTGCTGTCCAGTTCTTCCCAGCGGGCAAAGGTGGTTTCCAGTTGTCCCTGAACCTTTGTCAGCTCCTGTAACACGCTATCTACCTGCGCTTGGCCTGACTGGTAAAAGTTTGGGTCGGATATCTTCGCTTCGAGCGCAGACTGTTGCTGCTCCAGCGCTTCAATCTGTTCGGGCAATAGCTCCAGCTCGCGTTGATCCTTGTAGGAAAGTTTACGTCTTTTCTCCGCGGGTGCCGCTGCCTCAACTGAGGTCTGGGGAGCCTGCGGCTCCTCACTTTCACTATTCCCAACAGGGGATTGCGGATCGGGCAGGCTGCCACCTCTGGCCTCCCAGTCGCTGTACCCACCGACATGTTCACTGACCACACCGTTGCCCTCCAGTACGATCAGGCTGGTGATCACGTGATCCATGAAGTCCCGGTCGTGACTGACCAGCAGCACAGTGCCATCGAAATTCAGCAAAATATCTTCCAACAGTTCGAGAGTCTCAATATCAAGATCATTGGTGGGCTCATCCAGTACCAATAGATTGGCCGGTTTACTGAACAATTTTGCCAGCACGGCCCTGTTTTGTTCGCCACCAGACAACGCTTTCACCGGCGTGCGTACCCTTTCAGGTGTAAACAGAAAATCGCCCAGATAGGAGATCGCATGGCGGCGCTTGCCATTTATTTCAATAAACTCCTGGCCACCACATACATTGTCGATCAGGTTTTTATCGGGCTCCAGATGGTCCCGTAGTTGGTCGGAGTAGGCGATTTCAAGTTTGCTACCAAATTTGACTTCACCGCCTGTGGGCTGCAATTTGCCCAGCAGGATTTTTACCAGTGTGGACTTCCCGGCACCGTTTGCACCGACAATGCCGATACGATCCTTGCGCTGGATGATTGTGGAGAAGTCTTTGAGAATAACCTTGTTGTCAAAATTGTGACTGACATCTTTCAGCTCAGCCACAATTTTGCCCGATTTGCTGGCTTCCTCAACGGCAAATTTGGCATTTCCTGTGCGTTCTCGGCGTGCGCCGCGGGCGTCACGCATGGCTTCCAATGCCCTCACTCTGCCTTCGTTACGGGTTCGTCTGGCTTTAATACCCTGGCGTATCCACACTTCTTCTTCTGCCAATCGTTTGTCAAATAGATCGTTAGCGCGCTCTTCGGCCAGCAATTGATGTTCACGGTGCGCCAGGAACCCCTGGTAGTTGCCTTTCCACTGGGTAAGGTGGCCGCGGTCCAGCTCGGCCATTTGGTTGGCAACATTCTGAAGGAATCGACGATCGTGCGTGATAAGAATGAGCGCGCCGGAATAGTTTCGTAGCTGCTCTTCCAGCCAACTGATCGCAGGAATATCCAAGTGGTTTGTTGGTTCGTCCAGCAACAGAATTTCTGGTTGGCTGACCAAAACCTGCGCCAGGGCGACTCTCCGGCGCCAACCACCTGAAAGTTCTGCCATGGAGGCGTCACCCGGCAATTGTAGCTGAGTAATGGTGGTTTCTACTTGCTGCTGTAGCTGCCAGCCATTTTGGGCTTCCAGTTTTTCCTGTACGCGCGCCAGCGCTGTCATGTCGGTGTGTTCGCCGTCCTGCAACAAATGATGGTATTGGGCAAGTAAAGCGCCTACCTCCGCCAGGCCGGAGGCGACCACATCGTAGACTGTCTGCTCATCTGCGGGCGGCAGTGTTTGTTGCAGCCACGCCATACGGGTGCCTGGTCGCAACCATCTTTCACCTGATTCTGGCGTGATCTCGCCGGCCAGCACTTTTAGAAGTGTTGTTTTTCCCGCACCGTTGCGTCCAAGCAAGCCCACTTTGTCACCCTTGGATAACTTGAAGTCCACCCCATCCAGGAGTACGTGAGTTCCGTATTGAAGCGAGGCAGTATCTAATTTTAGCAATGGCATTTTGGCAGGCAATCTTGGGCAGGTGTGGGGGCGCATTCTATCTCGCAAGAGTGCGATGTGGCCAGTGCCGGTAGCGGTGTAATGTAATATGGTGGGGCTTATGTCATTCGTTGGTATAATTGCACCGAAAACGAAGCTCTGGGGCAGTCTTTTTAGCCCTTGCTTTAGAACATAGCAAGACAAATCACTATTTGTGAGTCAGCCCCGCAGGAGAAATACAATATGCCCAGACTCACAGCCATCTTTGCGCTGCTTCTTTTTTTGGCACCAGTTGCCGGAGCGGTAGATGACATTTCACCGTCGATAGGCCAGCTGGATGATGCTATTGAGCAGGTAATAGCCACGGTCGATTCCGCCGACCCAGGTCGTGACGGCCTGCTAAAATCTTACCGAGACACTCGAGCTTTGTTGTTGGCCATTGATCAGCGGCAGGCCGACCTGGAAAAATATACCGCTGCCCGTGTCAGCGCTCAAACGCAAGCACAGGATATTCGCGATGAGCTGGAAAATTCTCAGGCGACAACGCGCTCCAGTCCACCCAAAGATGTTTTATTGGCAGACCTGGAGCAACTCATCCAGATTGATAAAGCTGATTTGGCGGTACTGCAAACTCGCTTGGGCGATGTTAGTGGCACACTCAGTCTCGAATCCACGCGGCCTAAACTGATTAGGGAGCGCGTTGCGGAACTCGGTGCCTTGCAGAGCGATCTGAAGGCCAACCGCACGCTGGTGAGTAAGTCGGTGGACGCCGGTAGTGAGGATGAAGCGCGTTTGTGGTTGGCCCAGGTTCAATATGCAGATAACAGGGCGGAAAAGGCCAGTTTGGATGCTGAGCTACTGAGCAGACCCATGCGACTGGAGTTGTTGTCCGCCCAGCGCGATCAATTGACCCGGGAAATTTCTTTGCTGGAGGAGCATTTGCAGGAGATGGAGCGCCAGGCCAGCGCGCTCCGGCAAGGCGAGGCCGAAGAGGTCATTGCCGCTGCTGAGACCGCGCAGGCAGATGCCCTGGGTAAACACCAATTGGTGCAGCAGTTGGCAGATAAGAATGCGGTCTTCAGTTCCACGCTGGGTGCGCGAAGTACGGCTATTAAGGGATTTCGTGACAGGGAACTGGAAGCTGGAGGGCTGGCGGAGAAATTTGAGCGAGAATTAAAAACAATTGAGCGCAAGCTTGAAATTCTCGGGATGAACAAGACCGTCGGTGAAATCCTCAGGGAGCAGGCGGTTCGTCTCCCGGGTATCAAAATGACCGAGCGAGAACTGGTTTCTATTGCCAGGCAAATAGGCGCTTCAAGTTTGCGGCAGCTGGAACTGCAGGATGAAAATCGAGAGCTGCGCGATATCAAAGCCTATGTTGCACTCGAGTTGGCGGGAACCAATGTTGTTGACGTGGAATCCATCGCCAGTGATTTGCGGGAGTTGTCCCTTAATCGTCGTGAATTGGTCGGGCGCGCTATCGACATCGAAAACACTTATGCCAGGGCCCTGACTGATCTGGACTTTTCAGTCCATCGGCTGGCCAACGCGGTGGAGGAATACAGGGGGTTTATATCGGAACGATTATTGTGGGTGCAGTCTCGCGATCCTTTATCCTGGTCGATTTTTACAGATATTCCCCAACAGGTAGCAGAAAGTTTCGCACCAAGTCGTTGGCTGCAAGCAGTGGACTGGTTTTTTAAGGACATCCAAAGACGTCCGCTGAGTCTTCTGATATTGGCAGCATTTTTTATTCTTACCTATCTCACGCCAACGGTGAAAAATCGCTTGGTGAAGACAGGGCACGCCGTGGGTTTTGTTCGTACTGATTCGTTTGCCGTTACATTACAAGCGCTATTCTATTCGCTGATCCTGATGCTCAAATGGCCTCTGTTGATGTTAGTTGTTGCATTGCCATTTAAATACCACGAAGCTGAGGCGGGGCTAGAAGCAGCTTTGTTTTACGCTTTTTCCAGAACGACAGTGTATTTTCTGGGTCTTGAGTTTATGCGCTCACTGCTGTTACCGCGTGGTCTGGTGGAAGCGCATTTTCGCTGGCCGACGCAGCGCGTCGCCAGCTTGAACAGGCGAGTCCTGCGTTTTGAGCAGACTTTTCTGCCGGCAGTCTTTTTTACCATTTTTTTTGATCGTTTGTACCCGACTGATGTCGGAGGCTCTTTGGGTACTTTTGCGCTGGTGATTTCGCTGCTCTCGATAGCCTATTTCTTTTATCGTATGCCCCACTTTGTACAGAACAAGATGGATCTGTTTTTTGCGGAGCCCAAGGCAAGAATCCACAGTTTTTGGGGGGCAGCGGTTAGGACGGGTTTGGCATGGACCCCCATGGTCATGATCGTCTCGGTTATATTTGGTTACACCTATACGGCAATTGAATTCACACTTCTATTGATAGAAACGGTTGTGTTCTTCACCGGCTTATTGTTATTGCATGAACTCGGCATGCGTTGGTTGCGCCTAACTCGCCGTCGTCTGAAGCTAAAGGTTCAGGAAGGTATTGCCCATTCATCTACTGAGGACGGTGATACTTACGTTGAGGAGGAAATGCTCGAGCATGATCCGGAACTGCTCGATGATGAGGGCACCAAATTTTTGAATGCCTTACTGCTATTTGGCAGTTTGTTGGGCATAGCAGCGGTCTGGTCTAATGTATTCCCGGCCCTTGGCATTCTCGATTCAGTTGAGCTTTGGCAAAGAATTGATTCCGTCAACGGTGAAGACCTTGTGGTGCAGATTACCCTCGCCGATTTCTTTGGCGCACTAACGATCGGATTTGTTGGTTGGGTAGTCGTACGCCGGCTGCCCAGTTTGTTGGAGATATTACTTCGCCAACGTATGGATGTGGGTGCGGCATCGGCCTACGCGGTTGGCATTGTTACAAAATACTTTCTTACCACCATGATTGTTATCACGGTATTGTCAATGCTGGGTGGAAGCTGGTCACAGATACAGTGGGCAGTTGCTGCATTAAGTCTGGGTATAGGTTTTGGCCTGCAGGAAATAGTTGCTAATTTTTTCAGTGGTCTTATCATTTTATTTGAGCAGCCAATACGCGTAGGAGATACGGTTACCGTTGGAGAAACTTCCGGCGTTGTGACCAAAATCCATATGCGTGCGACCACTATTCGCGACTGGGATCGACGCGAGTTGCTGGTCCCCAACAAGGAGTTTGTAACTGCTCGCTTGCTCAACTGGTCGCTGACAGACCCGGTGACGCGGATAAATATTGAGGTAGGTGTAGCCTACGATTCTGATATGGACGAAGCGCTGGAAATAGTTCGTCGGTCGGCGTTGAGCCATCCCATGGTATTGGATGACCCGGCGCCCTTTGTTACCTTCGATAGCTTTGGTGCCGACAGCCTTGAAATAACGTTGCGCTGCTATGTTGAGGAATTGGATAAGCGCCTCTCCATTGCCAGCGGTATCAGGCTTGATATAAATCGCAATTTGAAGGCCTCAGGTATTGTTGTGGCATATCCACAGCGGGACGTACACCTGGATGCCAGTGCACCTTTGGATATCAGATTGGTGAACCCTTCAGAAGGAGGTGCCCCAGGCGCTTAACTAATCCTGGGGAGTTCTTTCAACTAAATTTTTAATAGCTTTAAGTGAAACATGAAATGACGATAGATCAACAATTCAAGTATGACCAACAAATTGCCGGCTGGTTGATATTCTGTGCCGTGGTTATTCTCGGTATGATTGTTCTCGGTGGTGTGACGAGACTAACCCATTCCGGTTTGTCTATGGTGGAGTGGAAGCCCCTCATCGGTATTATCCCGCCTCTGACTGAGCAGGCCTGGGTGGAAACGTTTGAAAAATACAAACAGTTTCCCGAGTACCAGAAAGTCAATTTGGGAATGACCCTGGATGGTTTTAAAGACATTTTTATTTATGAATACCTGCACCGTGTGCTAGGTCGACTTATCGGTGTTTTGTACTTCTTCCCATTTTTGTTTTTTGCCTTAAAGAAGCGCATACGCCCCGGTCTCATGCCGAAACTGATTGTTTTGTTTTTTATGGGCGGTCTTCAAGGTTTACTGGGTTGGTACATGGTAAAAAGTGGTTTGGTCAATGACCCTCGTGTTAGTCAGTATCGCCTCGTCGCCCATCTCGGGGTTGCGGTTTTGATTTATGCCTATATGTTGTGGGTTGTGTTTGATCTGTTATTAGCCCGGAACCTCAAAGCCAATTCGGGGAGTATGCCCCATGCCACTTTCTCACTGATTTTAGTGGGGCTTGTTTACCTGATGATTTTATCTGGGGGGTTGGTGGCGGGCACACGCGCTGGTTTTGCCTACAGTACCTGGCCATTAATGGGGGTTTCATTTATTCCAGAAGGCCTATATTCCGGCACGCCCGCCTGGCTGGCTGCTTTTGAGGACATTACCACCATTCAATTCAATCACAGAATGTTTGCCTATCTGCTGTTTGTGCTTATTAGTGCTCTGGTGGTTTTACTCTATCGCTGTGGTGTGCAGGGTCGGGCGAGGATCGGCTTGGCTTTGTTGATGGCGGCTTTGATTGCGCAGCTGACATTGGGAATTAGCACTTTGTTATTGCACGTTCCAGTGTCACTTGCCGCTGCACATCAGGGCGGTGCCGTAGTGCTGCTCACGGCGATGTTGTATGTCAGCCATGCGCTGGTGCGGCCCTGAACCTTTGCCGCAGCTTTAGTAAAAACTAACGCCGAGATCGTCACTGCGTCTGCCAGCGTTCTGACGTCTGTCGACACTGTTGATATCAAAGCGAACCTCAGCGCGGCGGTCCGCCATTAGCCTACGGGTGTATCGTCTGGCTTCGGGGCCGAGGTACTTATCCTTCTTTTCCTGGGATTCAGTGGTAGACATGTTAGTGTCCAGCGACTCGAATTTTGATTTCGACATGACATTTTCTCCAAGTGACGCAGCGGGTATCACAATGTGTATTAGGAGCCTACCCTTAAAGTATAGTCTGGCTCAAAATACAGTTTACCGCAGCATTCTCTTGTTGTATAAAAATGTCATTATTCCCCAAGTTTGGGAGTCTTGTCACAAAACAGCGTGTTATTGCCGTAGATTTTACATGGCGGCAATGACTTCTTCGACGGAGGGACCCTCCATAGTGACGTGTTCCCTGGGACGTGTTTGGTCTTTCTGAACATCGTCGATATCGGTCATGAACTGACTGTACCATTTACGCACCAAATTAATGGGGCCGTCACCATCGCACATGAGTGGATTGTCGATGATGCACTTGTTATTCCAGATTGCGACATCCTGGTGGAAGGATTCGATATTTTTTTCTGTGTACGCCTCGACCATGGCTTTGTTTTCAGCCTCGCTGGCATTGGGGTCTTTTTTCATCATGACACCAAAATTGATGATGAAATTCTCCATATCCACAGGGATATGACTGACCAGCAGATGCACCGTCATAGGGTGGCCATCCATCATGCCGGTCATGGTGGTGGTCATGTAGGCAGGGCCCTCGTAGGTTGCTACGCTGGTGATAAGGCCGGCTTCACCTTCGGTTAGAATTTGGTGTCCACCTACCATGTGTTGTACAAAAACATGTTTGTCCATGGTGTTTCTAAAGGACTTTACGGACGAGTAGTGGATTGGTCCGAAATGGGCCATGTCGGCCATGTTATCAACCAGCTCCCGGCCCAGAGTTTCAATTGGTATTGCCGCCATTTCCCAGTCTGTCCAGTCACCACCGTACCAATCCTCACTGGCCTTGGGCTCCTGCTCGGGGATAGGGGGGTTGCCTTCAGGGTCCTGCCAGACAAATACCAGCCCGTTTTTCTCCAATACGGGCCAGGAACCGATAACGGCCTTTTCAGGTATTTTTTTGGCGTAGGGGATTTGATCACATACACCGTCCGACCCCCAGCTCCACTCGTGGAACGGGCAAATTACGGAATTTCCGCTGACTTCGCCACCGCTTAAATCGCCGCCCATGTGTGGGCAATAGGCGTCGAGAATGTGCACTTTATGGT
This sequence comes from Halioglobus sp., assembly GCA_036961345.1. GTDB lineage: Bacteria > Pseudomonadota > Gammaproteobacteria > Pseudomonadales > Halieaceae > JBALVT01. The sequence goes on along the minus strand of JBALVT010000121.1, from coordinate 3,577 downwards.
CTTCCTTGCCACGATAGGCGACCAACTTGGTGCCGAATACCTTCAGCATTATGGGGGTGTCGGTCACGCTGGCGCTGTTACCCATGACGTACCAGCCACGCGCATAACGCTCCGGACGTGGATCGGCTTTGATGATGTAGGGTTGGACTTTCTGCTCGGCTGTCATGGTCCTGGCTCCTGAATAGTTAGCATTTGTAAGTGGTCTTGATTATCAGACCACTGTGTTACCTGGTCTATCGTCCGAACGGACGAGCGGGGCGCCAAAAAATGGCTTTGTTGATCTGAATCAACATAACTCAGCCTTCGTTCCAGCGGTGGCCCCAGACACTGGTTTTGGTGCTTTCTGTTGGTGTGTAGTGCTTCCAGTCGATCTGTACACCATCAAAACCGTATTCCAATGCAAAACCCGTTGGCGACTCCACATAGGTTGATACCATACGATCGTTCGTGTGCCTGCCCATATTGGTAACCACCTTCGTTTGCGCGCTGTGTATTCGGTCGTGGAAGTGGCCCAGGTCATCCATTGTTTTTACTTCCATCATCAGGTGCACCAGATTGCCGGGATGGGGTTTCTCGTCTTCAAAAAGTGCGAGGCTGTGATGACGAGGATTGTTGCAATGTAAGAAATGCAGACCCTGTCCGGGGTGCTCAGGTTCTGGGTTGAAATGGAAATGCATATAGTCTGTCTGGTGAAAGCCCATTATCTCCCGATAAAACTGTCGGCTTCGCTCAAGACACGGCGTAGCCATGGCGATATGCCCCAACCCCATGTCACCGTGATAGCCGGTTTCAAATCCGCTGATGCCCACGGGGGAAATTAGCGGCAGGTAATCAAGGCGCGGGTTGTAACAGACTTCCACCCGGTGCCCCGCGGGATCTTTAAAGTAAATAAAAGCGGGGACATTGCGTTCTTTGGCCTGCGCAGAAGAGCCGATTTCAAACCTGATGTCCGCTGATTCCAGCTCTTGTTGGGCTTGCTCAAATGCCTCCTTGCCGGGCACCTCCCAGCCAGCACAGACAAATTGGTCTTCCGTGCCTGCCACAATGCAATAGCGGTAACTGTACTCGTCCATTTTGAGATAGACACGGTTATCTTGCGACATGCCCGGGGCAATCATCATCCCCAGTATGTCTGTGGCGAAGTCCTTCCAGGCATTGATGTCTGTCGCTTCGATTCGAATATAGGCCAGGCCGCGAATATCCATTACAGAAAGAAATCGCTATTGGCCTGGCCCATGAGGGTGCCGCCCAGATTGCGGCCAAACTTAAAGGGGTTGTTTGCCACATGATTGCGGCCGGCATTTATGTCCAGCCAGGCGCGGTTTAGCGGGTGGTCCCTGAACAGCCCCTGCGCGCCGCAGGCGGTGAACATATGGTTGATGGCCTCGGAACATTTACGCGCAACCATGGCCGCATCGAAACGCATTTTTATGCGCTCCTCGATAGGTGGCTGCTCACCGAGTTTTGCGGCGGCAACCATGATGTCAAAATTCCGGTACATTATGGTCTGGCATTCATCCACTGTGGCTATGGCTTCGGCCAATGCCATTTGGGCGTCCGGATCGGTGGCGACCTTGTTGCCATCGTTTAGTCCAACGCGATCTTTATTGACGCAGATGTAGCCATCTACGACGCCTTTGAGTGCACCGATTGCCGATGATGAAACCGCACGCACAAAAACCTGGCCAAAGGGTAGGCGAAAAATATGACTGGTATTTACCTCGCAGCCAGGGCTTTCGCAGGTAAAGCCATGCTCGGAACGATGTGTGCGATACTCCGGAACAAAGGCATTTTCAACCACAATATCATTGCTGCCAGTGCCTTCCAGGCCACTGACATTCCAGTTGTCTACTATTTCGTAGTCTGCACGTGGTACTAAAAAGGTACGATAATCCGGCGCTTCGCCGGGATTTTTCGGGGGTATCATGGCACCCAGGAAAGCCCAATCACAATGTTTGGATCCTGAGGAAAAGCCCCAGTGACCACTGAGTTTAAATCCTCCTTCTACAGGCTCCACCTTGCCCACGGGCATATAGGAAGAGGAGATCAGCGTGCTGTCATCCTGGGCCCAGACATCGCGTTGCGCGCGATCATCAAACATTCCAAGTTGCCAGTTGTGAATCGCCACAACGCCCAGTACCCAGGCGGTTGACATGCAGCCCTGGGCGAGAATGATCTGGGTTTTGAGGAACACCTCCGGGTCCATTTCAAAACCGCCGTAGCGCGCTGGTTGCATAATGCGGAAGAAGCCGGCTGCTTGCATTTCGGTGATTGTGGCGTCTGGAAGTCGCCCCAGCGCTGCTGTCTCGCCTGCGCGCTCGCGCAAGGCGGGGATCATTTTCTCGGCGGATGTATACAGTAATTCCTGGCGTGTCAGTTGTGGAGCGTTCATGGCGTTTCCTCTTAGCTGAACCATTGGTGTCGTCAGATGGCTCCACTATGAGGAGTAGTGGCTTTCGCCACATACCTCAAATTAGCTATACAGCGTAGTAGATGCAGCAGTTATTGATGTAGATCAATTCGCCTTACGCGCGGCCTGAATGGCGGTGAGCGCAATGGTGTAGACAATATCGTCAACCAGGGCACCTCGGCTTAAATCGTTCACAGGTTTAGCAAGCCCCTGCAGCATGGGGCCAATACTAGTGACATGGGCGCTGCGCTGAACCGCCTTATAAGTGGTATTGCCGGTGTTGAGGTCGGGAAAGACAAATACGGTTGCCTTGCCGGCGACCGGGCTGTCCGGCGACTTGGACTTCGCGACGTTTTCCATTATTGCCGCGTCGTATTGTAGCGGGCCGTCAACGATAATATCCGGGCGTTTTTGTCTGACTAATGCGGTAGCGGTGCGAACTTTTTCCACTTCACTGCCAGTGCCAGATGAGCCGGTGCTATAACTTATCATTGCCACGCGCGGAACAATGCCAAAGGCCGTGGCTGAATCTGCCGATTGAATGGCTATATCGCACAATTGTTCGGCGCTGGGGTCGGGATTGATTGCACAGTCACCATAGACCAGCACCTGATCTGGCAGCAGCATGAAAAATACCGAGCTGACCAGACTGGCGCCTGGGGCTGTGCGAATCAGCTGCAGGGCGGGACGAATGGTGTTGGCTGTTGTGTGCACTGCACCTGATACCAGACCGTCTACTTGCCCCAGCTGTAACATCATTGTGCCAAGAACGACGTTGTCCTGCAGATGTTCTTCGGCGGTCAGTGCGGTGAGTCCCTTGTGTCTACGCAATTCAAATAGTGGTTCTACATAATTTCCGCGGATCTTGTCGGGATTGATGATCTGGACGCTATCAGGCAGTTTTACGCCGCGCTTTTCGGCGACCCTGTGAATCTCATCGGCGTCACCCATAAGCGTGCAGTGGGCGATGCCTCGCTGCGCGCAGATGGCTGCGGCCTGCACGGTACGGGGCTCGTTCCCTTCAGGCAGGATGATGCGTTGGTTTGCCGCTCGAGCAGCTTCAGTTAGCCTGTAACGAAAGGCCGGCGGGGAAAGTCGTCGGTCGCCGTCAGTTTTGCGCGCCAGTGACTCGATCCACTGTGAATTCAGATGCTCTGCGGCGTGGTC
>JBALVT010000120.1:0-13238 GCA_036961345.1 Halioglobus sp. | reverse complement strand
CGTGTTATTGGTCAAACCATTACCCAGGGGCAAACCATGTTGGCCGAGGGGATTAACCCGGCGTTAATTGAAAATGCGGCAGCCTTTAATGGTTCGCCCATGGGGCCGTTGGAAACTTTGGACAGTATCTCAATTGAAACAGCCTATCACGCAATGAATCAGGGCCATGCGGATGCCGAGGCGCGTGGTGAAGCGGTTTCACCTACGCCTGCGTCCGAAGTTATTCGCATAATGATCGAGGGGTGCGAGCGCAAGGGGCAACGCTACGGCGGTGGTTTTTATGACTACGATGAAAAGGGTAAAAAAATTGCAACGTGGCCGGGTTTAAAAGCGGTTTTCGCCAAAGAGGGTTACAAAGATATACCCTACCAGGACGTGAAAGATCGGCTATTGTTTTCCCAGGTGCTTGAAGCCATTCGTATTATGGAGGAGGGTGTTCTTAGCAGTGTTGGCGATGGAAATATCGGCTCGATTATGGGTATTGGTTTCCCGCCTCATACCGGTGGTGTATACCAGTGCGTAAATGCTTACGGCCTGCCCGCTTTTGCGGCGCGAGCGAGTGAGCTGGCAGAGAATTATGGTGAGGTATTTCAACCACCGCAATTATTGTTGGATATGGCGGAGTCGGGTCGTACCTTTGCCTGAATACGCTTTGCTAAAACATAACTGAGAGATACAAAAAAGCCGGCTCAATTATCTTGAGCCGGCTTTTTTATGAAGGCTTGGCTTTTACTTTTATCAGGCAGCGTTCGCCTTCTTGACCTCGGGGTCAAATGTAATATTCATTTCCCTCATTGCGTTAACAAAAAACGATCGTACAAATTCCGGTTTGTCTTTGAACTTCGGATTGCGCAGGCGTGGAATAATTTCTTCCATCATAATGCGCAGTTCCAGACGCGCCAGATGCGAGCCCGGACAAAAGTGTTGGCCGATGCCGAAGGAGCGCAACTGGTTGTATAAATCGGGCATGCGTTCAGCGCGTGTCACATCAAAATCCATGGCGTCATCACCAAACACATTTTCGTCGTGATTAATGGTGTGATAGTGCAGTAATACCTTGTCGCCCTTTTTGATGAGCTGACCGCCCAGTTCGATATCTTCCATCGCCGTGCGGCGCATGGAAATGAAGGCGGTGTTATAGCGCAGAATTTCTTCGCAGGCATTGGCTATTTTGTCGGGGTTGTCGACCAGGTACTGCAATTGATCCGGGTGCTCCATGAGTAGCCGCATACCTTGAGCGATCACTGTGCGGGTTGACTCGTTGCCTCCCACCAAAATAAGAATGAACATCCAGCCAAACAGCTCTTCACTGATATGCTCGCCGTCCATCTTGGCATCCAGAAGAGCGCCGGTGATATTGTGCATGGGTTCCGCGCGGTGTTTTGCCGCGATCTCCAGTGCGTACAGAATGACTTCCAGGGATGCTGTTTGCCCCTCGACTTCGGAGATGGACATATTGGGGTCGTCGGCAAAGATCATGGTGTTGGTCCAGTCGAAGAACTTTTTGCGATCTTCAAGTGGTATACCCAGCAATTCCAGAATTGCAATTAACGGTAGTTCGGCCGCAACTTCCTCTACAAATTCGCATTCCCCGCGATTTGCGACTTCATCAACAATTCGCTTGGCATGCACGCGGAAATTCGGCTCATAAGATTCCACCGCTTTGGGGGTGAAGGCATTGCGCACGATACGTCGAATTTTCTGGTGTATAGGTGGGTCCATGTTGATGATGGTGTTGCGATGAACGCCCTCTACCATTTCAGAATCATATTCCATGGGAAATGCAGATCGCTCTGCAGAGGAAAACAGCGCGGGCTTCTTGGAGACAAAATCCAGTTCTTCCTGGCGTGTGATAACCCAGTAGGGAATGCCTGTTATAGGGTCTTCCATATGGACGACTGGTCCGCTGTGGCGAATTTCTTTGAGGGCTTGATAGGGCATTCCCTCGGCATAGGTATCCGGGTCCAGCAGGTTGGCGAAGGGGCATTGGCTCATTTTTGTCTCCCATAAATAGGGTTAAAAAGGGTGTTGTTGACTCAGCCAAACTAATGACTAGTAGTTTGTAGTATATTCTGACATAGGCAGCGCTGGGCGTAAAGTCTAAATGGCGATAAAGAATTGTACGGTTATACCATCAGGTCCGGATTGCGGTAGGCGAGCGCCTCGTTGACGTGGTCGTTACTGACCTTTTCCTCGCCCTGCAGATCGGCAATGGTTCTGGCCACCCGGAGCGAGCGGTGTACCGCCCGAGCGGACAGGTTCATCCTGGACATCGCCGCTTCGATGTAGGCGTTTTGTGACTTCTTGAGCGCGCATATGCGGGTAAGGTCCCGGTGAGGGATCTGTGCGTTGGAGCGGCCCTGGCGTACAAGTTGTTTGTCGCGGCCCGCGATAACCCGGGCGCGAACGGCGCTGGAGGTTTCAAAACTGCTGCTCGGTGTCAGTAATAACCTGGCGGGTACCCTGGAGACGGGGATATGAAGGTCGATACGATCAAGTAACGGCCCGGAAATTCTCTGCTGGTAGCGCTGCAGTTGATCCGGCGTGCACCGGCAGGTTTTTTCGAGGTCACCGGTGAAACCGCAGGGGCAGGGATTCATCGCCGCGACCAGCTGGAAACTGGCGGGATACGTGGTTCTGTGGCGAGCTCTCGACAGTGTTATTTCACCAGATTCCATCGGTTCCCTGAGCATTTCGAGCGTATGGCGGGAAAATTCCGGGAGTTCGTCCAGGAATAAGACACCGCCGTGCGCCAGCGATATTTCCCCCGGGCGTGGCCTGGTGCCTCCGCCGACCAGGGCGACCGCGCTGGCACTGTGGTGAGGGCTGCGAAAGGGCCGCCTGAAATAGTGTTTGTTATCAGCCGAGCCGGAAATACTGTGCAGCGACAGTGCGCTGAGAGCCTCATCGGCGTCAAGTGGCGGAAGAATGCCCGGCAGCCGGCTGGCCAACAGGGTTTTGCCAGTGCCTGGCGGGCCAAATAACAACAGATTGTGGCCACCGCAGGCAGCGATCTCCAAAGCGCGTCTGGCCGTGGTCTGGCCAACAACATCGTTCAAATCCGGATAGTTATGCTCTGGTATGACCTGAATGGGGGCGGCCGGCGACAGCTTCTCCCGCCCATTAAGGTGGGCACACAGGGTAAGAATATCTGGCGCTGGAATGATACTGGCGTGTGGCACGTGAGCGGCAAGATTGCCGCAACATTGTGGTACCACCAGACTCCGTTGCGCCGCAGTTGCCTCTAGAGCAGCGTTAATCACCCCCGGAACTGACCTGAGCGTTCCGTCTAGAGCTAACTCGCCAACAAATTCGTGCTGGCCAAGCCCGGATAACTCAAGCTGCAGGGATGCCGCGAGAATCCCCAGTGCAATGGGCAGGTCGAATCGCCCGCCTTCCTTGGGAAGGTCAGCAGGGGCAAGATTGACAGTGATACGCCGGTCGGGGAATTGAAAGTGGGAATTAATGAGCGCACTGCGCACGCGCTCTTTGCTTTCTCGCACAGCGGTTTCGGGCATGCCCACAATATGAAAAGAAGGTAATCCGTTGGAGAGGTGTGTTTCAACCTGCACCAGCGGGGCACGCATGCCGTCGAGCGCGCGGCTGTAAATAACTGAAAGTTCCATTGCTCATCCTTGAGCGAGTGCAATCTATAGGCGAAGTTTGCTTGCTACTGCGTCGGGTTTTCGAGTTCCCGGGTCAGTTCCTCTAATTGGGCTTCAAGGCTTATGATCTGGGCGCGAGTGCGTTTGAGAATCTCGGTTTGAGCGTCAAATTCCTCGCGACTGACCACATCCAGTCTCGACAGGCCTGATTGCACGAGCGCGCGCAGGCTTTTGTCAACTTCGCCTTTGATTCCACTGTTGCCGACCAGCTCATTAACTTGTTGTAGTACTTCGCCGAAGGGCGGTGGTTTCAATGCCATTTTTGCTGTCCATACCCGCAATGCCTGTGAGGGGACAATTCTAATCTATTCCGTAAGGCAGTCCCAGACCACCGGGGCGCTCTATTTGAGTGCAAGGCACTATTTTGGTGCGTTATTTCCGGACCATAGCAGTGCAACTCATTCAATAAAGTGGCGCATTTTTCCAGTATCTAATTGATAGTTATATCTATTTCCTGTTCTGGCACGAGCCGTGCAAAAGGTTGGGTGCTGATTCTACTTGGTGCATCAAATGAGACCTCAGAAAGCTTCAGCGATGTGCTTGGTACCAAGCAAAACTTATTTATGGAGATATGAGACATGTTAAACAAAAAATTGCTTCCCGCTTCCCTCGCCGCTGCAGTACTCGCAGGTGCCGTATCCACTGCCCAGGGCGCTCCTGAGATCAGCGGCAATGTTGCGCTGACCAGTGATTACAAATTCCGTGGTATTTCCCAGTCCAATGAAGATATAGCGATCCAGGGTGGCTTTGATATTGGCTGGGACACTGGCATATACGTAGGTGTGTGGGGTTCCTCGGTCGATTTTGATACCGATGGTTTCGGTTTTGACGGCAGCCTGGAGCTGGATGGCTACGCGGGCTGGGCCGGCGATATTTCAGACAATGTTGGCGTTGACGTGGGTTACATGTACTACGGCTATCCCGGTGATGAGGGTGACGATGGTGATTACCAGGAATTCTACCTCAAGCTTAACTTGTGGGACGGGACGCTCGCGGCGATCTATTCCGATGACTACTACGGTGGAACTGGAGAGTTCTACTATTTATCCGGGGACTACAGCATCGGCCTTGGGGATAACTTCTCTCTGGACCTGCACGCGGGCTACAACGACCTCGACAAAGATGGCGGTTTCCTCGGCACCGACACAGGTTCTTATGTCGACTACTCAGTGGGCGTCACGACGTCCTGGCTGGCGGTTGACTGGACCCTGGCCTACGTCGGCACGGATCTAGACGACGAAGATGTATTCGACACGGCTTGGGGTGACGACACAGTGGTTTTCACTATCTCCAAGAGCTTGTAATTGATCTTGTCATAATATCTGGCGCCCCCGTGGGGCGCCTTACCAACACCCGGAGAGTTACATGAAATTAATCACGGCTATTGTTAAGCCTTTCAAGCTGGACGATGTGCGCGAAGCGCTTTCGGAAATCGGCGTGCAGGGCATCACAGTGACTGAAGTAAAAGGCTTTGGTCGGCAAAAAGGTCACACCGAGCTTTATCGCGGCGCCGAATATGTCGTCGATTTTCTTCCCAAAGTGAAAATCGAAGTCGCCATTGGCACCGCTTTACTTGACCAGACGCTCGAAGCCATTACCAAAGCGGCCAACACCGGCAAGATCGGCGACGGCAAGGTCTTTGTTTCCCCGCTGGAACAGGTGATCAGAATTCGAACCGGTGAGACCGGCGAAGACGCCATTTAAACCTCCAAACCTCCTGACATCTAGAAGAGAGTTACTCCCATGGAAAATGAAATTTTTCAACTACAGTACGCACTGGATACCTTTTACTTCCTGGTATGCGGTGCCTTGGTAATGTGGATGGCCGCTGGCTTTTCCATGCTTGAAGCGGGTCTTGTTCGCTCGAAAAATACCACCGAAATTCTTACCAAAAACGTCGCGCTGTATGCCATAGCCTGCATTATGTATATGGTTTGCGGTTACGCCATTATGTATGGCGGCGACATTATGCTTACCGCTATCACCGGTGACGGCGTTACCGGCGCTGAGGAACCCGCTGCCTATGCGCCATCTGCCGACTTCTTTTTCCAGGTGGTGTTTGTCGCCACGGCGATGTCTATCGTCTCTGGCGCGGTCGCTGAGCGTATGAAGCTTTGGGCATTCCTGGCATTCGCCGTTGTCATGACCGGCTTTATCTACCCGATGGAAGGCAGCTGGACCTGGGGTGGCAATCCGGTATTTGGAATGTATACACTGGCCGACCTTGGCTTTCTCGACTTTGCCGGCTCTGGCATTGTGCATATGGCTGGTGCTTCAGCTGCTCTGGCGGGCGTCCTGTTACTGGGTGCACGGAAGGGCAAATACGGCGCCGACGGATCTGTAAAGGCGATCCCGGGTGCCAACCTGCCTCTGGCAACTATCGGAACCTTCATTCTCTGGATGGGTTGGTTCGGCTTTAACGGCGGCTCGGTTCTTGCCACTGCCAGTGTCGAATCTGCCAACGCGGTTGCGATTGTCTTCATGAATACCAACGCCGCTGCAGCGGGTGGTTTGATAGCCGCGCTGGTTACAGCCCGGTTAATCTTTGGTAAGGCAGATTTGACCATGTCTCTGAACGGAGCCCTGGCCGGATTGGTAGCGATTACGGCTGGTCCCGATACACCTTCAGCCCTGCAGGCCACGTTGTTTGGCGGTATTGGCGGCGTGCTGGTTGTTTTCTCAATCCTGACGCTGGACAAACTTAAAATTGACGATCCCGTCGGTGCGATCTCTGTGCACGGTGTGGTCGGTCTGCTCGGTCTTCTGCTGGTACCAGTGACCAATGGCGACGCATCGTTTAGCGGCCAAATCATCGGCGCCTTGACGATCTTTGGCTGGGTCTTTGGCACTAGCTTGATTGTATTCGCTGTCATTAAAGCGGTGATGGGCATCAGGGTAACCGCGGAAGAGGAATACGAAGGTGTCGACCTCTCGGAATGCGGAATGGAAGCCTACCCCGAGTTCACCATGAAATAAACATCCCTATGCATTTGCGGGCGCATTGTTTGATGCGTACTTTTGGGGGCCTTCGGGCCCCCTTTTTTTATGCGTCAACCCTTGCGATTCTCCCCAAGCAATAGATAATAGCCCTTCCTCCCAGACAGGAGATTTCGGGAATGAAACTGGTTACTGCGATTATCAAGCCATTTAAGATGGATGACGTGCGTTCAGCGCTGTCCGAAATCGGGGTGCAAGGCATTACTGTGACTGAGGTTAAAGGCTTTGGTCGCCAGCGAGGTCATACTGAGCTGTACCGGGGGGCCGAATATGTCGTGGATTTTTTGCCCAAGCTTAAGCTGGAAATTGCCGTTGGTGATGAGCAGGTAGATGCTACTATTGACGCTATCATCCAGTCTGCAAATACCGGTAAGATTGGCGATGGCAAGATTTTTGTCTCGGCCATGGAGCAAGTTATTCGTATTCGTACCGGTGAAACAGGCGAAGAAGCCATTTAGCACTAACAACAACAACTAAACCCAAAGGGAGTAAGACCATGTTGAACAAATCTGTACTAGGCGCTGCGGTAATTGCACTTGCATTGGGCCTTTCAGCCTGTGGCGGAAGCACCACAACGGTTAAGCAAACTGAAACCCAGGGTCAGCAACTGATGGACCTCAAAGCGGCTTACGATGGCGGCGTGATTACTGAGAAAGAGTACAACAAAACCAAAGAGCAGATCTTGAAAGGAAAATAAACATTGGGCGTCGCGGTGGCGGCCGTCGCAATGGCGCCCAAAAGTTTTTCTAGCGGGAGTTCACTATTTTTGTAATTGCCCCGGGCAGTTGCTTAAGGTTACTGATCTCCCCATCTGCTTTTATTTCTTCATCCCATTTTTCGTCCTGGGAATTCATCCAGACAGTACGCATACCAACTTCATGGGCGCCCAGTACATCGTGCTTGGGGTTGTCACCCACGTGCACGATCTGTCCGGGAGCTACGCCCGCGCGTTCAATAGCCGCATGGAACATATCGGGTGCCGGCTTGCTCGCATTGACATCCTCCGCGAGAAAGGCGAAGTCGAAATACTCTCCAGCATCGGTTTTGTATATGTCAGCATTGCCATTTGTTAACGCTCCCAGCGTATAGTGCTCTGCCAGTCCCTGTAAAACAGCCAGTGCCTCTTCATACAGAATTACATCGTGGCGGATATCCAGAAAAACTTTAAATGCCGCCTCGGCACCGGTGCGCGCCTCGTGTTCGTCGTAGCCGGCTGAGGCAATGAGTTCGTAAAGAAACTGGATTCTAATTTTACTGATTTGGTGGGCGAGTTCAGGGTGGCGCTTCCAGACCGACTTTTTGAGTTCCCACAGGCTTTCATGGGTAAATTTTTCTATGGCGCCCGGTCGGTGTTGTTGCAACCAGTCACGCTGGGCTTCTTCTGCCCTTAATAGCACTGGCTCGACATCCCACAAGGTGTTGTCCAGGTCGAACGTAATGACTTTTATCGGGGTTGTGTTCATTGAACTAGTCTGATTTACGCCGTTTTGCGCGTGGATGGGCTTGATCATACACCTTGGCCAAATGCTGGAAATCCAGGTGAGTATAAATTTGGGTAGTGGATATATTGGCGTGTCCTAATAGTTCCTGGACCGCCCGGAGGTCGCCACTGGACTCCAGCATATGGCTGGCGAAGGAGTGGCGCAGCATATGGGGATGAACGTCCTGATGCATGCCGCTTTTGCGGCCCTGTAGCTTTAGTCGTGCCTGAACGCTGCGCGCGCTGATGCGGACTCCGCGATTACTGACAAACAATGCTTGTGCTGCATCGGCGTCAGCGGCGCTTTCTGGTCTCACTCGCAGCCATTCATCGATGGCTTTCAGAGCGACAGAGCCTACGGGCAAAGTACGCGTTTTATTGCCCTTGCCGGTAACGGTTATGAGCTGAGAATGGCTGTCAATGTCATTCAAATTGACTGCGACGAGTTCGGCCAGGCGGAGTCCGGAAGAATAAAAAAGCTCGGCCATCGCGCAATCACGTAGTGCAATCTCAGAGCTCTTGTCAAACTCCAGGTATTTGGTGACCTGATCCGCGTCCAGGGTTTTTGGTAGCTTGCGGGGTTTTCTGGGCGCCTGTACCGCCGCCGCCGGGTTGTGCTGTTGGCCTTGCTCTTTACTGAGGTAGTTGAAATAGGAGCGGGCGGCTGAGAGAGTACGTTGAATGCTGCCACCGGCCAAACCCTTGCGATGCATCTGGCCAACCCACTGGCGAATATCGCTTTCAGTTATCTTGGCTGCATCGAAGATGTTCTGTTGCACGCAAAAGCTGTGCAAGGATCTTAGATCCCGATGATAATTGGACAAGGTGTGTGGAGAGAGCTGTCTGACTTCACGAAGATAATCGAGAAACTGCCCGGCCGAATGCGAAATATCGAACTGGGCCACCGAATTGGCCTTATTGTTCGGTAAAGCGGGGTAGCAGACGCACCATTACATCCGCAATGTGGGTGAGAAACAATGTACCCATAGAACTGTTATACCGGTTGGCGTCTGAGCTGCCCACCGCAATTATCCCGAGTTCTTTACCATTGCTTAAAGGCATTAATGCGGCCGAGCCTATGTCGCCTGATTTTGGGAACAGATAGCTTAATTCTTCCTTGCGCAGCGCGCCACACACCGCTTTTCGACCTTTGAGGAGTGCACCGATTTCAGCTTTCGCATTCTCGGCTGACTCCATTCGGGTGTTGCGATCACCGTTTTCCGGGTCGCCGAATAAAATCATACTCGCGTACTCGGCCTGGAAATCGTTCTTCATTGAGTCGACAAACGCGCGCTGCATATCCGCACACGAATTTGCTGCAAGCAGGGCTAAAACCAGTGAGCGGGTCTGTTCATAGAGTTTGTCATTGTCTCGGGCATTAGCTGTGAGCGTATTGAGGCGGCGACGCATTTCGATATTGCGTTCGCGCAAAATACCCACCTGCTTTTCCACCAGGGAAATGGCGCTGCCAGAAGCGTGCGATATGTGCAGATGATCCAGCATTTCGGGATTGCGCTGTAGAAAATCGTTGTTCTCAATGAGGTAGTCACGCACCATCTCATCATTGATTGTCGATTCAGTGCTTTTTATCGCGGAGTCGTTTTTGCCAGCCATCTGTTTTTAGTTTCCTTGCCTGTCGACGTTTTTAAGTGACGTTAAATAAAGAGGCTACCTTCGAACGCAACAGCGGTAGGGCCTGTCATGATAACAGGCTGTTCTTCACCTGCCCATGATATAGAAAGCTTACCCCCCGGCAGGTTCACTGTCACGTGCTCTTGCAGCCAGCCACGCAATATTCCGTAGACAACCGCTGCACAAGCGCCTGTCCCGCAGGCCAGGGTTTCTCCCACGCCGCGTTCGAAAACCCGTAGATTTATTTCCGAGTCGGATAAAATTTGCATGAAGCCCACGTTGACTCGCTCGGGGAAGTCTTCACATTTTTCAATGATAGGCCCCAAATGTTCCAGGTTGGACTCGGCCACATCATCTACTCGCAATATTGCGTGCGGGTTGCCCATTGATACTGCACCGATCTCAATCTCCTGGCCATCCACGCGAAGGCTATAGCTTGGGGCGCGGGCTTGGGCGCTAAAAGGAATCTCCTGGGGTTCCAGCACCGGGGGGCCCATATTGACCTCCACCTGATGACTATCACGAACCCTCAGCTCAATGATTCCGCACGCCGTCTCCACGGTTATAATGCGCTTGGTAGTTAACTTTTTGTCACGCACGAAACGGGCGAAACAGCGGGCGCCATTGCCACATTGCTGTACTTCATTGCCATCAGCGTTATAGATTCGATACCGAAAGTCTACGTCCGGGCTGCGGGGGGCCTCAACAACCAGTAGCTGATCGCAACCCACGCCAAAGCGCCGATCAGCTATTTTTCGAATATGTCGGGGACGCAGGTTAAAATACTGACTGATCAGATCGATCATGACAAAGTCGTTGCCAGCACCGTGCATTTTGGTAAATTTTAGTAGCATTCGCTTTCCGCGGTTCCTGGATGCTTGTCGGGCCATGCAGCTGTTGGGCTCAGGCTCATTCCGGCAAGCACTGTTCTCCGCGCATGATATCAGCAATTGACTCTCTTTCGCGCACTAAGTGGGCAGTTGCTCCGTCTACAATCACCTCGGCAGCTCTGGGGCGGCTGTTATAGTTGGAACTCATCGTAAAGCCATAAGCACCGGCTCCAGATACTGCCAATAAGTCGCCCGCCGTGAGTGATAACTCGCGATTTTTGCCCAGGAAGTCTGCAGTTTCGCAAACGGGGCCAACGACATCCCACAGGGCCGGTTCCGAGTCGGACTGGTTCAAGGCCGGGCGAATGTCCAGCCATGCCTGATAGAGGGCCGGTCTTAGCATGTCGTTCATCGCCGCATCGACCAGAGCGAAATTATGGTCTTCGGTGGACTTCAAGTAGTCCACCCGGGTGAGCAGTATTCCGGCATTGGCCGTGATCGATCGTCCGGGTTCAAACAGTAACTGCAGCGGTCGCTCGCCAAGCTCCGCGCGTATTGCGCCTATATATTCGCCAATAGAAGGCGGTTGTTCATCCTGATAGCGCACTCCCAACCCACCGCCGAGATCCAGATGCTTGATAGTTATGCCCTGGGCGGCGAGTGTGTCTACCAGCTCCAGAAGTCGGTGCAGGGCATCGATAAATGGGGTCATTTGGGTGAGTTGCGAGCCTATATGGCAATCCATTCCCACCACTTCGATATTGGGCAACTGCGCGGCCCGTTGGTAGACCTCCAGTGCGCCTTCTACGGCTATGCCGAACTTGTTTTCCCGCAAACCTGTTGAAATATAGGGGTGTGTTTGAGCGTCGACATCGGGGTTAACCCTCACAGACACTCTAGCGGTTTGGCCCATTTTCTGTGCAACACGGGCCAGGGTTTCCAGCTCAGGGGCCGATTCAAGGTTAAAACACAAAATGCCGAGCTCTAGCGCCCTGGCCATTTCTTCAGGATTTTTACCGACACCGGAGAAAACGATTTTCGCAGGGTCGCCACCGGCCGCCACCACCCGTTCCATCTCACCCATGGACACGATGTCAAAACCGGCGCCCAGTCGCGCCAGTATATTTAATACTGCGAGGTTGGAATTGGCCTTGACGGCATAGCAGATCAAATGTGGAGCGTCGGCAAGAGCCGTTGTATATTCATTGAACGCCGTCTCCAGAGCGGCACGCGAATAAACGTAACACGGGGTGCCGTATTGTTGGGCTATATCGGCAACGGCTACGTTTTCGGCAAATAGCTGGTCGCCGCGATAGGGGAAAAATTCCATGTGATTATCCAAGTGATCAGTGTTGTGTGATGTTGAGCGTTTTTATGCTGCCGAGCGCTATTGGGACGGCTCGGCAGTTTCGCCAGGCCTGGTCTGAGTTGTGGATTCCGGTTGCTGGGTACCCGCGGATGCCTGCACTGGCGCATTTTCAGGCACCGCTGCGGGCACCTCTTCAGGCACTTCTTCAGGCACTTTTTCAGGTAAGTACAACGGGCCGGTCTGTCCGCAGGCGCCCAGGGCGCATACAACAAAGAGCAATAATAGTGCGTTGAGTCTGACGTACATTGTTTTGGTCCAGGTAATTTAGTTGTCGATTATACCGCCCAGTGGTATCGGGTGCGAGCAGCCCGTATCATTAGTGTTCCAGGGGCCGAGTCCTCGTCACACTGTATTTGCTTAATGTCTGCTATGACCGAATCTGAATTTAATGAACGGATTGATGACCTTTTTTACGCGCTTGAACTTCAGCTCGATAAAATTGACTCCGATATGGATTACGAAGCCGGTGGTGGGGTATTGACCCTCGAGTTTGAAAATGGCTCCACCATGGTTTTCTCCCGACAGCCCCCCACTCGACAGCTGTGGCTGGCCACTCGGGCCGGCGGTTTTCATTTTGAATATGATGCAGCGGTAGATGATTGGCGCAACACCCGGGATCAGGCGCTTTTTCGCACTTTTGTAATCAACCAGATGAAGGAGCAAGGTGACATTGATTTTTCCTGGGGCTAGACGTTTTCCTTTTGCACCCTGCCAGGGTCTGGCGCTGGTATTAATCGCTGGCGCCTCGGTTCAGGGCCACAGCAGTGAGCCCCTCTATGTGAAAAACCTGAGCCCGGTTAGTGGGTTGTTTGGGTTGCCTTCACAAAGATCGGCATTTACGACCGGTTCGGGTTCTTTTGCAGCGGCAGTTCACAGCAGTGTGGCAAATCACTATGTGGAAGATTCAAACGACGTTGAGAGCCTGAATATCGATGGGGAAACACTGCGTTTTGCGCTGGAGGCCCGCCTGGGTATCGCCGAAAACTGGGATATACAGGTGGAAATCCCCTGGTTGGACCACAGTGGCGGTAACCTCGACAGCATTATCGATAGCTGGCATGACTTGTGGGGCATGTCTGATGGCGGCCGGCCCGATGTAGATCAGGATCTTCTGGATTACCGCTATCAGGCGCCCGGTGCGAGTTTTGCCTTTGAAGACGATGCCTCTGGGCTCGGGGATATCACCGTTTCGCTCAATCACGAGTTTTTTCGTACCCCCACTTCAGCAGCAGGTCTGGCACTTGGCTATAAATTTGCCAGCGCAG
>JBALVT010000011.1:0-49670 GCA_036961345.1 Halioglobus sp. | reverse complement strand
CCGGCAATATCTGCCTCCGAGCCCGCTTCAACCTCACCAATCAGAGGTACAATACCTGTTTCGCCGCCCATAAAAAGGAACCAGTAGGCCACGATGGCCAATGCAAAATTGGCCAGGGGTCCCGCCGCCACTACCGCGATCCGCTGCAACACGGGTTTGCGATTAAACGCCCCGTCCAGTTCCTCCTGAGGCACATCGCCCTCGCGCTCGTCGAGCATTTTCACGTAACCACCCAGGGGGATAAGCGAGATTGAATACTCAGTACCGAGTTTATCCTTCCAGGTTAGCAGCGACTTGCCAAACCCTATGGAAAACCGAAGGACCTTGACACCGCAACGCCTGGCCACCCAAAAGTGTCCATACTCATGCACGCCAACTAATATGGCCAGTGTTGCCAACGTAATAGCGATGGTAGTGATCACTTCCATGGATTATCCAAGCCCCTTAATCATTTCTTGCGCCACGCCTCTCGCTTCAGTGTCTGCTGTTTCGACCACTGACAGTGACTCAGGTTCCACCACTGCCACCTGCTCAAGAGTTTTCTCAACCACAATTGGGATATCTGTAAACCGTATACTCTCTCTCAAAAATGCCTCTACCGCCACCTCATTTGCCGCATTGCAGCTGGCCATGGCAGTACCGCCTGCCGAAACGGCCTCGCGAGCCAGTCGCAAACAGGGGAAACGCCCCTCATCCGGCGCCTCAAAGTCCAATCTGCTGGTAGCGACCAGGTCCAAAGGAGCAACCCCTGAAACCAAGCGATCGGGCCAACCCAAACCGTAGGCTATAGGCGTGCGCATATCAGGATTACCCAGTTGCGCCAATACCGAGCCATCTACATATTGCACCATGGAGTGAATAATACTCTGCGGGTGGACGACCACATCTACCATGCCTGGCGGTAAATCAAAGATCCAACAGGCTTCTATGAACTCCAATCCCTTATTCATCAAAGAGGCCGAATCGACGGATATTTTTCGGCCCATAGACCAATTGGGATGAGCGCAGGCCTGATCGGGCGTCGCTTCGCGCATTTGTTGCGTTGTCCAATTGCGGAATGGACCGCCAGACGCTGTGAGCAAGACCTTGCTAACCCCTTTTAACACCGGAACGGCATTGTCAGCTACTGGCATACACTGGAAAATGGCATTGTGTTCACTATCGATGGGCAAAAGCTTCGCGCCATTGTCGCGCACGGCCTGCATCAACAGATGCCCGCCCATTACCAGCGATTCCTTGTTCGCAAGAAGCAATGTTTTACCGGCCCTGGCAGCCGCCAGGGCCGAGGGTAGCCCCGCTGCTCCGACAATGGCGGCCATTACGGCATCGACTTCGGGTGCCGTGGCGATAAACTCCAGCCCCGACTCCCCTTGCAATACTTTTGTTGGACTGTCGCCAGGCAGACGCTCTTCCAATTGAGCCGCCGCTTGCTCGCGCATCATAACGGCGTACTGGGGTTTATGAACCAGACACTGCGCCAAAATGGTGTCTACAGAGCCATTAGCCGCCAGGCCAAACACACGATAATCATCAGGATGCTGCTGAACTACATCCAGCGTATTTACACCAATTGAGCCGGTACACCCAAGAACACTGACTATGCGCATGGCTCTACCAACCCGCCAGCAATAGGCCGAGTGCAAATACCGGAGCCGCGCCACAAATACTGTCTAATCTATCGAGTACGCCGCCGTGCCCGGGAAGCAAACTGCCACTGTCCTTAAAGCCGCTCTCCCGCTTGACCATACTCACGACCAGATCGCCCACCACCGAGAACAGCGCAGTAGCCAAAAACACCGTAACAACAGCGCCAAGACCAATATGCGAAAACGAAGCTGGCAACAAGTACCATGTCAGTAGCGCTAGCAGCAAAGCACACACCAAGCCGCCCCAAAATCCTTCCCAAGTTTTCGCTGGGCTTACACTGGGGGCCAGTTTATGCCTGCCAAGGTTTTTACCGGTGAAATAGGCACCGATATCGGCAGCGGCTACCACTACAATCATTGCGATCACCAATAGCCCACCGCGTGGCAAGCTCAACAAAAAAACCGCCGATACCCAGGCAGGCACAAGAACCAACAGCCCCATCAAGCTGCGCATCGCGACATGCCCCCAAAGCGCTCCGCTGGCCGGATAACTCTTCAGCCACAGAATTG
Source organism: Halioglobus sp. (assembly GCA_036961345.1). Taxonomy (GTDB): domain Bacteria; phylum Pseudomonadota; class Gammaproteobacteria; order Pseudomonadales; family Halieaceae; genus JBALVT01. Next base: position 47,514 of record JBALVT010000011.1, on the reverse strand, counting down.
CAATAGACCACCATAAACAAGCCAGACCCAGCAGAGGTTGAACCTCTTCCGCCCCAGGAGTGCCCGCCAGCTGGCAATATTCGTACGCCAATCCGAGGGCCAGAACAACAACCGCTACAAACGCGATTCGTGCTGGAGTCGTCTCCCATCCCGCCAAACGCGACCACTCCCACGCGCCCAGAGCAACAATAACAGCAAACAGCACCGCCAGAGCAGCGACCGGAAGCAATGCAACGGCAGCTAGAAGTCCTGACGCCATAATCAGGCCGGTAATAATCCGTTGCTTAAGCATAATAAACTCCGATATTCACGTTCGCGCCTTAATCCCTGAGACCGAAACGACGCTCTCGCCGACTGTAATCTGCCAGTGCCCGCGCAAATTCAAGCTCGCCAAAATCGGGCCATAACGTGTTGGTAAAATACAACTCGCTGTACGCAAAATGCCACAACATAAAGTTACTGATGCGCGCATCGCCACCGGTTCGAATACACAGATCTGGATGCGGCAGGTCCGCTATGGATACGTTCTGGTCTATTAGCTCCGGGGTAATGTCTTCCGGCTCAAGGTCTCCGGCCTTAACTCGCTGAGCAAGTTTTTGAACTGCCTGGGAGATATCCCACTGACCGCCGTAGTCAACCGCAATAACAACGGTCGACACTGTATTGCCCGCAGTTAACTCTTCTGACTGGCGCATCAGTTTTTGCAGCCGATCACTGAACCGACTTCTCTTGCCAATGAATCGCAGACGTATGCCATCTTCGTGCAGGCTTCTAACCTCCGCACGCAAATATCGGGATAGCAGTGCCAGCAGAGCGCGGACTTCCGGTTGCGGTCGCCCCCAGTTTTCGCTGCTGAACGCAAACAGGGTAAGTACTTTGACGCCGTGATCGCGACAAGTTCGCAATATTTCGCGAACGGCCTCAACGCCCGCACGGTGTCCCGAGGTTCCGGGTAGCCCCTGGCGTTTGGCCCAGCGATTATTGCCATCCATGATTATCGCAACATGGTGGGGGATCGAGTTGCCCAAAGAGTCGTTTGTTGGCATTCGAGTGGTATTTAAAGGCCCCGGGGTCGGCGCCTAAATTTCCAGTAGGTCGGTTTCTTTTTCCGCCATTAGCTTTTCAATTTTGGCGACATACGTATCCGTTAATTTTTGGATTTCATCCTGTCCACGGCGCTCTTCGTCTTCGCTTATTTCCTTCTCTTTAGTCAACTCTTTGAGCAGGCTCATTGCGTCGCGCCTGGCATTTCTCACTGAAATGCGGGCCGACTCAGCCTCCTGCTTTGCCTGACGGGTGAACCCCTTGCGAGTTTCTTCGGTCAGCATGGGCATCGGAATCCGAATCACTTCACCGGCGGTGGCAGGATTGAGCCCGAGGTTAGATTTCATTATCGCTCTCTCTACGTCCTGAATCATTGATCTATCCCAGACAGTTAGCACCAGAGTACGGGCATCCTCAACGTTCACATTCGCCACCTGGCCAAGAGGTGTAGAGGAACCGTAATACTCGACTTTTATCCCATCGAGCAAACTGGGGTGGGCGCGACCCGTGCGAATTTTGTTAAAGTTATGAAGCAAAGCATCCATGCTCTTTTCCATCCGCTCGACCGCGTCGTTTTTAACATCATTTATCACGTTTTGTTCCTCGCAAAAAAACAGCCATCACTTGATCAGGGTTCCGTCTTCGCCGCCGCGGACGATATTCAAAAGCGCGCCGACTTTTTCCATTTCAAAGACCCTGACAGGCATTTGATGATCACGGCACAATAATATTGCGGTAAGATCCATCACCTCGAGTTTTTTGTCGAGCACTTCATCATAGGAAAGTTTGTCGTATTTTACCGCATCGGGCACCTTCACCGGGTCAGCTGAATAAACTCCGTCGACTTTTGTCGCCTTGAGCACAAGTTCCGCCTCAACCTCAATACCGCGCAGGCACGCGGCAGAGTCGGTGGTAAAAAATGGATTCCCTGTACCCGCAGCAAAAATAACCACGTCGCCATTCTCAAGTGCTCGAATGGCTTTGCGCCGATCATAGTGGTCAACCACCCCGCTCATAGGGATTGAAGACATGACCTGTGTTGCGATATTCGAACGTTCCAGCGCATCTCGCATTGCAAGTGCATTCATGACAGTCGCCAGCATTCCCATGTGGTCTCCCGTCACCCGATCCAGCCCCGCCGCTTGCAGCGCCGCGCCGCGAAAAAGATTACCGCCACCTACAACCAAACCAACCTGGACACCAATGCCGACTAACTGACCTATTTCCAGCGCCATCAGATCCAGAATTTTAGGATCAATACCAAATTTTTCGCTGCCTGACAGGGCCTCTCCGCTCAGCTTCAGCAGAATTCTTTTGTATTTTTTATCACCGGTAACACTCGACATAATATTCAACTCCTAGGCTGTACAGTATCTTACAGGACATTGCCCATTCACCCTAGGGGGCCGCACAATAAATTGGCATGAATTACGGGCAAATAGCGCCCATAAAAAAACGGGGCATAAGCCCCGTTTTAATATCAACCTGTGAGCTTAGCCCTTGAGCTGTGCTGCTACCTCGGCCGCGAAGTCAACCTGCTCGACTTCGATACCTTCACCCACTTCAAAGCGAACAAAGGAAACGACTTCGGCACCGGCGTTTGCCACCAGCTTGCCAACGGTCAGGTCCGGATCTTTAACAAAAGACTGCTCAACCAGGCTGTTTTCAGCCAGGAATTTTTTAACCCGCCCACCAATCATCTTCTCGATAATCTCAGGGGGCTTGCCCGATTCCTGAGCCTGGGCAGTATAAATTTCCTTCTCCTTGGCAACAACTTCAGCCGGCATATCCGCGGCAGAGACGACCTGAGGATTTACCGCTGCGACGTGCATCGCCACGTCCTTGGCCAAATCCTGATCGCCAGCCTTAAGCTCAACCAAAACCGCGATACGCTTGGTACCATGCACATATGCACCTACGACACCGGCATCAGCAGTAACAAGCTCAACGCGTCGAACACTGATATTTTCTCCGATTTTTTGCACCAGGGCCTCACGTGCACTTTCCAGCTCGCCAGACATCAATGCAGCAACATCGGTCTGTTTGGCGACAAACGCAGCTTCAGCAACGGCGCCAACAAACCCGAGGAAGTTATCATCACGGGCAACGAAATCGGTTTCACTGTTAACTTCTACAATAATTCCATAGCTACCATCATCAGACAGGCGTGTAGCGACAATACCATCAGCAGCGGTACGCCCTGCTTTTTTAGCGGCCTTCATACCACTGGACTTGCGCAGTTCTTCAATCGCCTTATCGACGTCACCATCGGCAGCCTTGAGCGCTCTTTTGCACTCCAGCAAACCCAGACCAGTACGCTCGCGTAATTCTTTAACCAGTGCAGCAGACATTGGCATTTCTCCTTACTATCCCCTGAAAAGGGTATTGGATACAAACTTTGAAACCCCGGTCCCAAGAGATGAAACCGGGTATATGCTTTGCTACTGAAACGCCCAATAGGGCATGTCAGTTACGTGCGTTGCCTATTTAGGCGCGGGCTCAGAAGCTGCGGCTTCAGCTACTGCAGGTGCAGGCGCTGCGGCTTCCACCGCAGGTGCAGCCACTTCAGCTTCAGCCACCGCAGGTGCAGCCACTTCAGCTTCAGCCGCCGCAGGTACAGGCGCTTCAGCTCCAGCTTCTACAGCTACTGCTTCTTCAACAAACTCGTTTTGGGCAACAACTGGCTCACCACCGTCAATCTTGCCGGCCAGGCAAGCATCGGCAACACTGGCAACGTAGAGTTTGATAGCACGAATGGCGTCATCATTACCGGGAATGATGTAGTCCACGCCATCTGGATTACTATTAGTGTCGACGATGCCAATGACGGGAATGCCGAGCTTATTTGCCTCTGTAATTGCAATGCGCTCGTGGTCTACATCGACAACAAATAACGCATCCGGGAGACCGCCCATATCCTTGATACCACCAATACTGCGCTCAAGCTTTTCAATAGCACGAGTGCGCATCAGCGCCTCTTTTTTGGTGAGCTTTTCGAAAGTCCCATCAGTTTGCTGGGCTTCAAAATCACGCAGACGTTTGATAGAGGCACGAATCGTCTTGTAGTTGGTCAGCATGCCACCCAACCAGCGGTGACTTACGTAGGGCATGCCCGCGCGCTCAGCTTGTTCCTTGACGATTTTACCCGCGGCACGCTTAGTGCCAACGAACATGACCTTGTTCTTATTTGAAGTGAGCGAGTGAACAAAGGTCAGCGCGTCATTAAGAGCAGGAACAGTGTGCTCGAGATTAATAATGTGGATCTTATTGCGGGCACCGAAGATGTACTGGTCCATTTTAGGATTCCAGTAACGGGTCTGGTGACCAAAGTGAGCGCCTGCCTGCAGAAGCTCACGCATACTAACTTGCGTTGTCATACTTAATACCTTTTTGTACGGGTTATTCGTCCACCTATCCCATCCCCCAAACCGGCCTTGGCCAGCACCCTGAAGCACGTGTCGATAGGTGTGTGTCGTTGGTTTCTCTGCCTGGAAAATCGGATCAATATGACCGCTAGCCCAGACGAGGCGCGCTTTATACCACAGGCAGAGCATAGATTAAAGCAATTTACCGCGCCTGAATGTACAAGCTATCCATCATGCCCTGCTCATTGTTGCGCCGGATAGGGTAGAATGTTCGTCCCCTGAAAAGGCACCCGGTAAGGCACCCGGTAAGGCGCCCGGGTACAACACCGAGAAATAATTATATTTTATCTTTATATATCAATAGGTTATAGATGCCAGTAACAATCAAGACAGAAGCAGAACTAGACAAAATGCGTGTAGCTGGAAGACTGGCCTCCGAAGTCCTTGAAATGATTGAGCCCCTGGTCGAAGTCGGTATGACTACCGGTGAGCTAGACCGTATATGTCACGAGTACATTACCGGTACCCAGAGCGCCATTCCCGCTCCCTTGAACTACAACGGCTTTCCCAAATCCATCTGTACATCCATTAATGATGTGATATGCCACGGCATACCGAGCGACAACAAGCGGCTTAAGAATGGTGATATCGTTAATATCGACGTTACCGTTATCAAAGACGGCTACCATGGTGACACCAGCATAATGGTCATGGTTGGTGACGTAGCCCCCCATGCCTCACGGTTGATAGCAGTAACGCAGGAATGTTTGTACAAGGCCCTGGATATTGTCAAACCTGGCACGACCCTGGGAGACATCGGCCATGTCATTCAACAACACGCGGAGAAAAACTATTACTCTGTCGTTCGCGAGTACTGCGGTCATGGTATTGGTAAAATATTCCACGAAGACCCACAGATTCTGCACTACGGCCGCAAAGGCACCGGTATGGCGCTGGAGCCCGGCATGTGTTTCACCATAGAACCGATGATTAATGCGGGTCGTCGGCACACCAAGTTGAACGCCAAAGATGGCTGGACTGTTACAACAAAAGATGGACGACTTTCATCCCAATGGGAACATACACTTGCCGTAACTGAGTCCGGCTGCGAGATATTTACCCTGCGCAGTAGCGAGAGCTATTCTTCCCCCGCATGAATACTTCGGCCACCGTTCTTCCAAGCGCCATGTTTGACCCGGTGGTTTTCAAAAAACAGCTGGCGGACGATAGCTCCATTGCCTGCTGCAAACCCGCCATATCCAACGCCAGTCAATATCTGGACTCTCTGTTCCACCAGGGAACCAAGGCCGGCGAATTAATTGCTTTGCGCGCCACATTCATGGACGCCTTATTGGGCGAGCTTTGGGACAAGCAGGACTGGCGCGGCGCCCAGCTCGCGCTGGTCGCAGTCGGAGGCTATGGCCGCGGTGAATTGCACCCGCATTCTGACATTGATCTTCTAATTCTGCTGGGAGATCGCGCGCAGGAATGCTCAGAAGAGCTGGAAAAGTTTCTCACCCTACTGTGGGATATCGGCCTGAATATCGGCCACAGCGTAAGAACAGTGGATCAATGCAGCGACGTGGCCAAAGATGATATCACCATAGTTACCAGCCTGATGGAAGCGCGTGTTATCAGGGGCACAAGTTCACTGATGGAGGCTGTCAGAGAGGCAACCAATACTGAAAAAATGTGGGCAAGCGCCGAATTTTTTAGAGCTAAACTGGAAGAGCAGCTAAGCCGTCACGCAAAATTTGCCGACACGGAGTACAACCTTGAACCCAACGTCAAAAGCTCTCCAGGAGGACTTCGAGACCTCCAGATTATCGGCTGGATAGCAGAACGTCACTTCGGCGTGGAATCTTTGGAGGATTTGTCCTTCGACAAGTTCCTCAACCCGGACGAGATGGAAATCCTCATTCGAGGGCGAGAGTTCATGTGGCTGGTGCGCTACGCCCTACATATGATTACCGGGCGTGAAGAAGACCGCCTGCTTTTCGACCACCAGCGGGAACTGGCCACGCTATGGGGTTTTGAAGATGGCGACAAGCTTGCCGTTGAACAGTTCATGCAAACGTACTACCGCTGGGCATTGGCATTGGGCCAACTCAACGAGGTTTTAATTCAGAATTTTGACCAGGCGATTCTGCGAGCCGGAACTGAAGATGAAATTATCGTCCTCAACGACAACTTTCAAACCCGCAATGGTTATATGGAAGCCCGCTGTGAAAATCTTTTTTCCAGTGAACCTCACGCCTTGCTCGAAGTATTTCTGCTGTGCGCCCAGAATGAAGACATTGTCGCTATCGGAGCCCCGACCATTCGCATGATCCGCGATAATCGCCACGAGATAGACGACGCTTTTCGCGCTGACGAACACAACAAACAGACATTTCTGGACATTTTGCGCTGCCCGCACAAAATGACCCGTCAACTGAGGCGCATGACGCGCTATGGCATCCTTGGAGCTTATCTGCCGGAATTCGGCAAAATCGTCGGGCAAATGCAGCATGATTTGTTCCACGCGTACACGGTAGATGCGCACACCCTGGAAGTCATCAAATACATGCGGCTTTTTGGCTATCCCGAATTTGAAGAGCGCTTCCCGGTCTCCAGTCGAGTGGCTCGCCGCCTGCCAAAAATCGAGCTGCTCTATATCGCCGGCTTATATCATGACATTGGCAAAGGTCGCGGTGGCGATCATTCTGAGCTCGGAGCGGTTGATGCGGAGCTATTCTGCAAAAATCACGGCTTGAGCTCGCGCGACAGCAATCTGGTGGTGTGGCTGGTAAAAAACCATCTTTTGATGTCGGCGGTATCCCAGCGCAAGGATATTTCAGACCCGGAAGTGATTCAGCAGTTTGCGCAGCATGTGGGAGACCAGAACCGACTCGATTATCTGTTTGTACTCACTGTCGCCGACATCAATGCGACCAACCCCACTCTCTGGAATGCCTGGCGCGGCAGCCTTCTCCGTCAGCTGTATACGGAAACCAAGCGAGCGCTTCGCCGTGGTCTGGAGAACCCTGCCGACAAACACGAATGGATAGCAGAGACTCGCAAAGCGGCGATAGGCATTCTCGAATATCGGGGTTTCACACCGGAAGAACTAGAGGAAATCTGGCTTGACAGTGGCGAAGAATACTTCCTGCGCGAACGGGCTGAAGACATCGCCTGGCATACCGAGGCTATCGCAGGCCACTACGACAAAGACGAGCCACTGGTACTGACACGCAACACCCAAGAATCCAATATCGCCAACCCCACCCAGATTTTCATTCATACAAAAAGCGGCCCTCACCTTTTCTCCGTAATATGCGCCGAGTTAGAGCAGCTTGATTTAAGCATTCACGATGCACGTATTTACGAAGCAAAAGATGGCATGAGCCTGGACACCTTCTTTGTCATGGATTCCAATGGAAAATCTCTGGCGGACGACAGCGAACGCGTTCGTCACATCGCTGACAAACTTAGCAACGCCTTGGCCGATGTAGCCAACTACCCCGAAATTGCTCGCCGGCGCACCCCCAGGCAAATGAAATCCTTTTCCACACCAACAGAAACCAGAATGAGCGTGGACGACATCAAAAACGTCACTGTTCTTGAAGTATCTTCTCCTGACCGCCCCGGCCTATTGGCGCGAATCGGAAGAATATTCGTGGATTTCAGCCTCGAACTGCAGGCGGCAAAAATTCAGACATTGGGAGAGCGTGTAGAAGACGTATTTTTTCTCACAGATGCTGAACAACAGCCGATCACCGATACAGACCTGTGCGAAGAAATTCAACAGACAATCCGCCACGAACTTGATCAACAGGCCGCTGCGTAAACGACGATGAATAGTGAACTCCAGAAACTACAGCCCTACCCCTTTGAAAAACTCCGCGCCCTGTTCGCCGATCAACATCCCGATAAAAAAAAATCAGCCATAGCACTGTCCATCGGTGAGCCCAAACATGCCTCTCCAGATTTTGTATTGCAGGTTCTCACCGATAACCTCGACAAACTTTCCAACTACCCTGCGACACTGGGCCTTGTTGAACTGCGCCAGGCAATCGCCGACTGGCTGCAAAAACGTTTTAGCTTATTATCAATAGACCCCGGCAAGCAAATACTTCCAGTTAACGGTACCCGCGAAGCATTGTTTGCATTTGCGCAAGCCGTTGTTGAGCGGAAACCTGAAGCAACCGTCTTGTGCCCCAATCCCTTCTATCAAATTTATGAAGGGGCGGCGATTCTTGCAGGGGCCACACCCTCTTTCTTAAATTGCACGCAGGACAATAATTACATCCCGGACTTTGCTGCCATTACCAGTGATCAATGGCAGCAATGCCAATTATTATATCTGTGCAACCCGGGTAACCCCACCGGTGCAGTCATGTCATTGGAACTACTGCAAAAACTCATCCGCCTTGCGCGCGAGCATGATTTCGTGATCGCCAGCGACGAGTGTTACTCAGAAATCTACAGCGTGGACGGCACGGCTCCCCCAGGTCTACTGGAAGCCTGTGCGGCAATGGGTGACACCGATTACAGGTCATGTGTGGTATTTCACAGCCTGTCAAAACGCTCAAACCTGCCCGGATTGCGCTCCGGCTTTGTGGCCGGTGACGCCGACATACTGCAGAGCTTTCTCAAATATCGAACTTATCATGGCTGTGCCATGCCCGTGCACCACCAACTAGCCAGTATCGCCGCCTGGAGCGACGAGACACACGTGCAGGAAAACCGAAGGCTCTACGACCAAAAATTCACCGCGGTATTAGGCGAACTAAGACCACACCTGGATGTGGCGGCGCCCGACGCAGGGTTTTACCTTTGGCCCAAAACGCCCATTGCCGATACCACGTTCGCCCAGGCTCTATTTTCCCAGGAGCACGTCACCGTATTACCAGGCCGCTTTCTCGCCAGAGAAGCTGATGGGATAAACCCGGGAGAAAACCGAATAAGAATGGCGTTAGTGGCACCACTGGAACAATGTGTTGAAGCTGCTCAGCGCGTTGTACATTGTCTTAATAAACTTTAGGTTCAAACGATGTTGAAAGCGGAGCGGGTGAATTACATCCTGGCTAAACTACAGGAACTCTACCCTGAGACACCCGTGCCACTGGACCATAAAGACACCTACACACTGCTTATAGCCGTATTATTGAGTGCGCAATGCACCGACGAACGGGTTAACACCGTAACCCCTGAACTTTTTGCGCTGGCCGACAACCCCCAAAAAATGGCCAGGCAGTCTGTTGAAAAAATCAGAAGTATTATTCGACCGTGCGGCCTGTCTCCGCAAAAATCAAAGGCCATCCATCGGCTGAGCGAGATACTAATGGAGGAGCACAATGGAGAGGTACCTGCCGATATGGAAGCGCTGGAGCGCTTGCCCGGGGTGGGCCACAAAACTGCCAGTGTGGTTATGTCACAAGCCTTTGGTGTACCTGCCTTTGCAGTCGACACACACATTCATCGCCTGGCCCAGCGCTGGGGTCTGACTTCGGGTAAAAACGTGGTCCAGACTGAGCGAGATCTGAAACGATTATTCCCTGAAGAAACCTGGAACAGCCTGCATCTACAGATAATTTTTTACGGCCGGGAGTTCTGCAGCGCCAGAGGCTGTGATGGCCGGGTGTGTGAAGTCTGCCGGACATGTTATCCGGGGCGAAAGCACCCCAAAAAAACCATCAAAGCCTAAAAACACGCCTGGCCTCCTGCCCCCGACTACATCGCGCCAACAAGCGCTCTGACCACCATGACCCAGAGCGCGATCGAGGATATGACGTAGGCTGCGAATCGGTGCATGACTTGATTGTAGGTGCAGTGAATAATGCTATGGATAATACGAAAAACCAGAAATATCCAGGCACAATAATAGTGAATGTCATCCACCTGAACGGCCACTACCAAATACAGGCATATTGCATAAAAAACCACCGGCAGCTCAAACAGGTTTTTCAGGTTGTTACCCGGTGCTGCCACCTCACCTGGAATTAATTGCTGCACCTGTTCTGGCGTTTTCATATCCTGCGCTTTGATCTTGTTGGCACTGATGTAACTCATGCGTTTTACAAACAGTAGACACCACACCACCATTGTTAATGTCAGCATGCCCAGCAGCGGCAATGTTAATGCAAAAGTCGGTGTATTCATGAATCGCAATCCTTTATTAAAATATTAGAGATTATGGGGGCGCCTAACGCGGTCATGGGTATTCTAGCGATCTATCCGCGCTATATCTAATCAAACAGATTTGCTATGCTGTGCGCCCCCCAATATCAGGTACAAGTGGAGCCCGGTCTTGATCACCCTGTACGGCATTAAGAACTGTGACACCGTCAAAAAGGCTCGCAAGTGGCTGGACTCTAACGGTATTGAACATCAGTTTCACGATTTCCGCGAGGACGGACTTGACGCTGATTCTGTGCGAAACTGGCTGGACGAATTGGGCTGGGAGCAATTGATAAACAAACGCAGCACCACCTGGAAGCAACTGGACCAGAAAACAAGAGAAGCGATGGACCTGGAAATTGCACATGAGGCGATTCTCGAGCACCCCACCTTGATAAAACGCCCGTTGCTCGACATCGGGCATCAACGCTTTACCGGGTTTTCAGATAAAAACTATCAAAGTATTTTCAACCAACACACCCTGTAAACAGGGTATAGCTAACGGACAACATTATGAATAACAGCGCATTTGCTTTTGGCCTCGGCGTGGGTACACACAATAGTAAGGGTGAATGGCTGGAAGTGTTTTTCCCGCAGCCTGTACTGGCCCCTTCACCAGCGTTAACTGCAGCCATAGCAGGTTTTAGTACTGGCGAAGCCCTTAGCAAAACGCAGATACGCGAATTACACACCGCCTTGAATGAGGCGGGTGAAACCGTACAAGCTGAAAATGCCGCACTAATGCAAGACAGCGACAGCCCGGTAGTTGCAGTGTTGCTGACCGAAGATACCGGACCGGGCAATATTCCAGAGGCCTACCTTAAATTGCACCTGTTATCTCACCGATTGGTTAAACCGCACGGCACCAACCTGGACGGTATGTTCGGGGTGTTGCCCAATGTGGCTTGGACCAACGAGGGGGCAGTGGCCGTTGACGAATTGCCGGCTCGCCAACTACAAGCCAGATTACGCGGTCAAACACTGGAAGTCAGCTGTGTCGATAAATTCCCCAAGATGACCAATTATGTTGTTCCCTCGGGTGTCCGCATCGCCCACACCGCGAGAGTTCGCCTGGGCGCACATTTGGGCGAGGGCACAACAATTATGCACGAGGGCTTCGTCAACTTTAACGCTGGAACCGACGGACCGGGCATGATTGAAGGTCGAATATCGGCAGGTGTGCTGGTCGGCAGTGGTTCCGATCTGGGCGGCAGCAGCTCTACACTGGGAACATTGTCCGGTGGTGGCAACATCATCATCTCCATTGGCAAGGAGTGCCTGCTGGGCGCCAATTCGGGAACCGGCATACCCCTTGGAGATCGCTGTACGATTGAAGCGGGACTGTTCGTCACCGCCGGTACAAAAGTGATGATGTTGGACGCACAAGGCCAAAGTGTCGAAAGTGTCAAAGCCAGAGAGTTAGCGGGTAAGTCCGACCTTTTATTTCGTCGAAACTCTGCCAATGGAGCTGTCGAGTGCCTGACGAATCGTTCCGCCGTCGAACTCAATACCGAGTTACACGCACACAACTGAGATAGCAAAAATCAACACGAGCGCTAAAATGGATACCACCGTGGACCTGTGCTGCGAGCTAATTCGCAGGCAATCTGTTACCCCTATTGACGCCGGCTGCCAGGATCTGATGATTGAGCGGCTAAATAAAATCGGGTTCAGATGCACACCCATGCCCTTTGGTGACGTTGATAACTTTTGGGCCGAACGCGGCAGCGACGGCCCACTTTTGGTATTCGCAGGGCACACAGATGTCGTGCCAACAGGCCCTGTTGACCAGTGGGACCACCCGCCATTCGAGCCCACCATACGCGAGGGCGTGCTCTATGGCAGAGGTACCGCTGACATGAAAGCGAGCCTTGCTGCCATGGTGGTGGCCTGTGAGAATTTTGTTGAGGAATACCCCAATCACAACGGCCGCATCGGCTTTTTGATCACGTCAGATGAAGAAGGCCCCGCCGTCAATGGCACTGTGAAAGTCATCGAAGCATTGCAAGCACAAGGGAAACACATTGACTGGTGCCTGGTCGGCGAGCCCTCAAGCAGCAATACCTTAGGTGATACGATCAAAAACGGACGCCGGGGATCCCTCGGTGCCGTACTAAAAATAAAAGGCGTTCAGGGGCACATAGCCTACCCCCATCTGGCCGATAATCCTATCCACCGCGCCCTACCTGCGCTGGATGCACTGACGGCGGAAAAATGGGACGAGGGCAGTGAATTTTTCCCGCCAACCTCCATGCAGATATCCAATATCAACGGCGGCACTGGAGTCACGAACGTCATTCCCGGCGAGGTGGAAATTCAGTTCAATTTTCGCTATTCCACGGCCCTTGATGAGCAGCAAATCAGGACACGTACCGAGGCAATTCTCAATACACACAACGTCAATTACGACATTATCTGGACACTGAGCGGTCACCCGTTTTTGACTTCCAGCGGACCTCTTGTCGATGCCGCGGTCGCGAGCATCAAGGAATCGACCGGGACAACAACATCGCTGTCTACGGCAGGTGGCACCTCAGATGGCCGGTTCATTGCCCCGACAGGTGCCCAGGTCGTCGAACTGGGTCCCATTAACGCTACCATTCACAAAATTAACGAACAAGTTCTGGTAGCAGATCTACCGGTACTGACCGAAATTTATCGCGGCATACTGCAACGCCTGCTGACCTAGTGTGGCATTGGGGTAAAACTACAAGATATCTCGCTGCGCCTGGGCACCAGCCTGAGCCCGCGCCAAATTAATTTCACCCGGTACAACGACCACTTGCTCCCCGCGCAGTGCGCCAAGGCTTATATCCACAACCTGGGCAGCCTCCATCCAGAGCTCATCGGGAACTTTCCTTTTATCAAATGGTGCAAACGCCTCTGTATCGTGAAATTCGGTGTGCGTGAAGCCCGGACAAAGCGCCTGAACGCGAATTCCGCTTCCGGTTAGTTCCTGCTGTAGTGCCTGAGAATAAAAGTTGAGAAACGCCTTACTGGCGCCATAAACTGTGGCACTCGGCCCCGGAAGAAAAGCACTGAGAGAAGAAACATTTATAATATAACCCCCCCCCAACTCGCGCATAAATGGAATGGCTGCTCGGCATAGCGCCATAGTGGCATTGATATGAATTGAAACCATGTCCTCCTGAGTGTCGATGAGCTGGTCTTCAAAGTTTCCGAAGGTACTGAAGCCGGCATTATTCACCAGGTAATCAACCGGACCTTGCTGACGCAGCGCTTCCACCGTACGGGCAACACCTTCAATGGAACAAAGATCTGCCTCAATAATGTGTACCTCAGTTTTACCGGACAACTCCTGTGCGAGTGCCTTGAGACGATCTGTGCGACGCGCCACCGCGATGATTACGTCACACTCCCGGGCCAGCGCCCGACAAAATTCTGCCCCCAAACCTGCAGATGCACCGGTAACCAACGCTGTTTTTTTATGGCCTGACATGCCAATAGCTCCCCAAAAAATTCTATAATTGTCGCGCGCTGAATCCACGCTTTTCAAGTAAAGCGATAATACCCTTCTCACCTACCAGGTGTCCCGCTCCCACAACAATAAAGTACCGGCCGCTGCCGGCCAGATATTCCGCAATCTTATCAACCATTGCGTAGTTCCGGTTGTCGAACATCGCCTCATAAAATGCCTCATACCGCGGCTCTCGGGCCAGCTCATCCTCTAGTAGGAGTCGATTCAGAGTACTGGCGTCGCCCGCCTTCCAGGCTTCGTAAATCGGCCGCATATACAAATCGATCGAATCGAGTTGCCCCAGGGTTTGTTCGACAACCAGGTTGGCATCCGGGAAGTTCAGCAGCAGGTCAATCTGCTGCTGCGCGGTTTCCAGTTCAAGGATTGGTTTGTTACCTCTTGCCGCTTTCAGGAAGTGTTGGTCTATACCCAGCTCCGGATCCATGCCCATTTCCATGAGACGCATCGTCGTCAAAGTGAGCACCACGAGCCCCGGACGCAAGACCTGAAAACCCTCTATGGGTAGCCCTCTGCTACGGATGTACTTTTCAAGAGCTTGCCAGACCGGCTCCGAAAGCTGCTCGGATAAAAGCTCCCCTTCGGGCAACAAACCCCGCTGAAACATGCTTTGTTGAATCGCCAAAGTGTTAGCACCGCCTATGTCTACCTCAACCACAAGGTGGTCGGCAGCGGCATAGGCATCCTCAATTTCTTGCCGGAGTGGGTAGATGTCATCGAACGCCATGTGTACCGAACCCAATAAAACCACGTCGGCGTCGCCGGCGCTGACGTTCCAGATCGGCAGCCGCTCACCTCCCCCCCAGCTCAATTGGCAAGGTCCGAAGCACAGAAGCAGGATTAACACTCGGTACATACAAGACCCCCTTTGATCGTGACTGAGAATATTTTGGCGAGGAAACAAACTGAATTAAGAAAGCGATCGAAGTACGTAGACATCGTACCGGACAGTTTTGCCAGCAATGACATGTCCCGGCTTACGACCAGCCAGCACAGGCGCTTTTACTGGCCGCTTGACCACCACTCTGGAAACATCCTGTTCGAGAGACCACTGGAGTAGATCGTCTGCGTCACACACGGCTTTGGGCCCCTCCATCAGACGCTGGAAAAGCGCCATCTCTTTTTTCACACTGGCGCTTTTGGTTCTATCAGGAAACATAGGATCCAAATAAACCACATCAATTGGCTTCATGGCCCCCAAAGCCTGGGCTCTGGCATCACCAGGGCACAAAATCATTCGTCTACACACCTGAACCAGCCAATCCTCCCCGCATAAACCCGCGCTTTCCAGGGCGCTGGCCAGAAGTTCAATGACAATCGGATGACGCTCACACAGGTAAACTTCGCAGCCAAGGTCGGCGAGAATAAAACTGTCTTTCCCCAAACCAGCGGTGGCATCCATCACACGTAAGCCATTTTTTTTGCCAACGCCTACAGCGCGCCCCAGCATTTCATTTTGACCGCTACGCCGGCGATGCCGCATGGCGGGGCTCCCGAACTCAACCGACACAGGCCCAGGTGCTTTTTTGCCCGTCTGCTGCAGATAAATGCCCGCTGGGCCAAGGAAAAGGATTGCGTCAAGATGCTCGACATCCGCAGCAGAAACGCCAGGGGACAAGAGACTTAAATCCAGCTTTTTTGCCAATACCGCAGCCCGTTCGAGAGCGGCTCGGTCCGCCCTGGCCCTATCGTCGGCGGCAATACCTACGTTAATCAATGTTGATCGGCGACAGCCAGGTCTTGCGCCCTTAACGCCAGCCGTTCTTGCAACTTGGTGCTATTGTCTGCAATTGCGTTCATATAGAGATTGGGTCCGCCGAAAAATGTCCCCGCATAGCGATAAACGCCATCAAAATAGCCATCGAGACGCACTGTAATAGCCTCGCGAATAAAGTTGGGAGTGGATTCCAACAGGTGTTGCGGTGACTGATAAATTATCCCGGTACTACTGTAGTTGCCATTTCCACCCGCCATACCGCCGGCTTCAAACTCCGCATAGAGGTAGTCATGGCATTTTCTCAGATATTCCGCATCGGCCATCTGTGCGATCAAATCAGCGGTTCCAAGCAAGGTACCCAGCAAGCGTTCCTCGCGAGAATCGGATTCTATTTCCTGTGGATTTAGCTCATAACCTGTGAAGTGCACCAGACGCTGACACACCGGGACTATATGCCCCAGACCCACCGTCGGTAAATACTCAGCCAAAAATCGGGCCCCGCGGCTAACATGAGTCCTTGTGTAGGCAGCGCCATTGCGGTGCCTGGTATCATGGGTACGCCTTATATAACCAGAATCATGGAACAGCGCGCAGGCGATCCCAATAAGCGCCATTTCTGCCCCCAATTGTTGATCCGGGGCATGGCTCATTTCATAGCCCTCCATCAACCTGGCCATCGCCAAAGTGACATCGAGCACATGCTGCAAATCGTGATAGTTTAGATCACAAGCCCTAAAACCGGGAAACTGTCCTCGGTAAAGCCGCGCAAAATCTATTACCAGCGTGTCTATAATCTCGAGATCAATGTCGGGATAACGACTTCCCAGCAGATCGCGCACAATCTGCCCTACCGCAGAGGGATCGGTAACATCTACGGCATTGCTTACATCCATGTGGCTCGCTCTAACGGCCAGATTCATATCGGTTTTAGTCCTCGTTATCACTTTTAATAGAACGTTTTCTCAAAATCAGTGCCAGGTCGTCATAAACAGTTTCAGCACTGGTTGGAGCACGCGGGTTACCTTTTGGAGGCTCAGCCACTGAAACGGCGACTTTCTCGGGCGGGGAAGGGCCCGCTGTGCCGAGCCCAAGTATCAATTTTTCTCCCTCCAGATCGATCGCCACCTGCAGGTCATAAGCGTACCGGGACAAGCCGTGTTTATCCGTAATGCAAAGCCGGCGCGGGGAGAATTCGCCCGCAAAATTCTCGCTACCTGTCAGCTCGCAGCGCACTGACACAATAGATTTCCCCGCGAGCTGAATACCTTTCAAAGCGTCGAGTTTGCGATTGGAATTGCGAACAAATGCGGGGGTGGTCACAGTTATACGCTCGCCGCTCACCTGACTATCCCTGGCGGGCATGTTGCAGTTGAAATCACCGAGCAGTACCTGGTCGGCCTCCGCATGATCGATCATACGTGCCAGCTCGATTGTCACATCACCCACAATGTAGCTGAAAACTGTCGGGCTGACGCCCTCGGCCTGGTAGAGTTCATAGTGACTCCCCATATGGTAGGCCGCACGGATCACGGGCACGGTATTTCCCTTGGACGCGGACCTGGCGACGGTGTTATCGGCAATCACCAGCAGCAGAAAGTAGTACAGGTCCTGATCTGCGTGAGCGCTCAGATCGCGATTCCACACATAATAGCCATCGCCAGTGGTGGTGCGGGCAAAGTTTACTTCGACTCCCTGAGCCAATAGTTTGCTATACGCAGAATTCAGGGAATACGACAAGCTATTAAGCTGGCTGGCTTGCTCAAACGGGGTGTATAACGAAAACTCCACGATATCAAACAGCAACACCGCCCTGTTATCCACGTAACTGAGCCCATATCGCTTAATCAGGTCTTCAACCGCCATCTCCACCGCAGGCTCTTCAGACAATGCAGCCTTGAGCTTGATAAAGGTGGGGGCGACACCCAGTCGATCGGCGATGACAAACAACTCATCGCGCTTCTTTCTCCGCCGTCCTGAAATCAATTGACGTATAAATACTTCGTTTCCCGAATCACCTTGTGCAGACACTTCGTCTACGGCACAGTAGTTTCCAAGGAAATAATGCGGCACAAAAATAACCAAAAGACCGCGCTCGTCGGCGCTCCAGCACAACACAATACTCTGCCCCAAACGCCACTGCTTTCTAAGTGTTTGTTCAAGGTTCTTAAGGTTGCCGCGCTGCACAATACTGATGGCCGCAGGTGCCGAGGAACGTCCGCTTTGGGGTATGGGCGATGAAAAAGTGGAATCAGTCATGCTAAGACTCGTCTTTGTGTGCTGTACAAGCTAGCATTATAGAGCCCCAGAGACAGACGAGCCATGACCAAAATACGTACTCGTCGCATCCGGTGACAACACCTTATTCCACAACAGAGTATGCTCCATGCCCCATTGTCTAAATTGCTGCTTGGCCTTCCTGGTACTGATATTGATATCCGCCTGTGAAAGCTATGATTTTCGGGTCAATGAAAAGCTCGTTTACTCTCCAAAACCGCTATTTTCGGACTTCGTTGTGCCCGATACCGCACTCGCCGCGTGCCTGGAGCAGGCCATCAAAGACGGCAAAATTACCAGCGCCAGCGAGCTGGCACTACTAAACTGCTCCCATGCCGGCGTAAAGCAACTGACGGGCCTGGAGGCCTTCACGGGCCTGTCCCAGCTCAAACTGTCTGCCAACAGTATTGGCGATATCAGCCCGCTCGCCTCCCTGACCAGCCTGGAAATATTATTGCTGGATGACAATCAGCTCATCGACACGACACCACTGATTGAATTACCTGCTTTGCAGGTTCTCAATATGGCCGAAAACGAGGCGCTTCTGTGCCCTGCTGCAACCAGCTTTTTTACTGTGAAAAACCTATCACTGCCTGCACATTGCAGCTAGTGTGCCAGGCAACTTGCCGCTATCAACCCAAATACGAGTGACAGCTAAACAATGATTTTTTATCGCGCTATAGCCTGGCTGCCCTTCCCGGTCTTGTACGCTGTGGCCTGGCTAGGCTACCTATTGCTATATTATGTGTCAGGCTATCGTAAAACAGTCGTCAGACAGAACCTGGCCAGGGCTTTTCCCCAGAAAAGCGAGAAGGAGATCACAGTTCTGGCAAAAAAATTCTACCGACAGCTCTGCCAGGTGACTTTTGAGATCCTCAAGGCCCGCAGAATGACCCGCGAGGACTTCGGCGAGCGCGTAAACCTGGTCAATCCAGAGTTACTGCGCGATGCCAGCGCAAACTTCACTGAATCGGTGATCGTGCTGGCAATCCACCAGGGCAATTGGGAATGGATGTTGCACGGTGCCACCACCGCACTCAATATTCCTATAGACCCAGTGTTCAAACCGCTGCATAACAAAACCGCCAACCAGTTAATCTTTGATATCCGCAGCCAATTTGGCGCCCGACCGCTGGCCATGGCAGAATCAGCCAAGGATATATTAAGGCGTAGAAAGGAATTCCGGATATTTGTCATGGTCGCGGATCAGTCGCCGATCCGCAGTGAGCGAAGTCACTGGGTGCAGTTCATGAACCAACCCGCTGCGTTTTATGCAGGCGCACAGAGCATCGCCCAACTGACCAGTTTCCCGGTGGTGTTTGCGCAATGTCGCCGCCGCAAAAGGGGATACTATGACGTCGAATTCCACAACCTGGCCAGCCCCCCGTACGACAAGCAATCTCACGACATTATTGAGCGCTACGTGGAGCTTGCCGAGCAGGTTATAAAAGAGGAGCCAGAAAGTTGGTTGTGGAGCAACCGTCGCTGGAAGAGAGACCCAATTGCAGAGCAGGCACTAGAGCAAGAAAAAGCTTCCAGGTAAAAAAACTCAGGCCAATTCGAGCCAGTCGAAACCGAACCCCTGCTCGGCCCAGGTAACACGCTCCATGGAAGTCAAAACAGACCCTAAAGCCAGTTCAGCCAGCTCCCGGCTATTGTTCTTTTCACTGATATGCGCGATCACCAGCTGCCGGAGGCTGGCATGACCAATTTGCTCCAACAAAGATGCGGCCTGGTGATTATTAAGGTGCCCCCAATCACCACCTACCCGGCGCTTAAGGTGATAGGGATAGGCGCCGTCCTGCAGCATCTGAATGTCGTGGTTAAACTCGAGCAAGAGTCCGTCACAGCTCGCATAAGATGAAACAACATGTGGCGTAATACTGCCCAAATCCGTGAGAATACCCAGCGACAGCGCGCCGTGAGTCAAACGAAACTGGCAAGGTTCACGGGCATCGTGTGGAACAGCTACCGGCTGGACTGAAATACCGCCTATCGAAAAATCTTGGTGGCAATTGAAACGTCGGTGTTCAAAGGCCTTATCGCAACGTCCGCTTGCATAGGTGCCGTGGGTTAAGTGAACCGGGATCTGGAATTTCTTCGAAAGAGAGGCAACACCCGAGCAGTGATCGGTGTGTTCATGAGTGACTAAAATACCATCGAGGCGAGCCGGGTCAACATCCAGTAGCGCCAGTCGCCTGAGGGTCTCTCGCAGAGAAAAACCACAGTCGATCATAATCAGCGTGTCACCGGCCTCAACAACAGTGGAGTTACCCTTGCTGCCACTGCCCAAAGAGGCAAACCTCAAAGGCCTAATCCACCAATAGCACTAGCAAAGCTGCGACGCCACACTAGTTGATGTTGCCCTTAATAAGCACAAGTAAGGCTTGCTCCTGACGCAGCTCAAAGGGCATATCCTCACTCAGGGGAGATATCCTGATAGCCACTTCGGTGTCAGTTTCAGACGTCAGCCTAACCAAAAAGTCCCTATTGGCCAGCGGATCATCTTCTTCATCGAATAACCAATCGAACCAGCCATCTTCTTCCTCGACATCGGGCCCGAGAAACTTCACGTAGTAATCGCCCTTACTTCTGTCTTTGTCGGTAATTTCGAAGGTCGATTCCGTCAAGGCTTTTGCCAGTGAGGCCCAAGCGCGTTGATAGGGCAATCCCACCTGGATAAATGGGCCATCAGGCGATTCCTGCAGGGAAATTTTTCCGCTGGCACTGATCGCCTGATCGGCGATCATGGAAACAGGGGCTGAATCTGCGCTATTGGCGATGTATTGTGCAACCCCTTGCAACATATCCGTTTCCTGCTGGAAATCATCGGACTGGGGCGGCCACTTGTTAATATCGCCTGCCTGGTTCATCTGCAGTACATGTAATTCGCTATTGCCGCGCTGAACACCCTGCTCGATTCTAAACTGAAAGCGCGACGCCATCGGTTCATTTTCCAGCGTAATCCAATTGGTTTCCATGATACCGGCTCGAGCATCCACGCGGGCCACCTGCACTCCGGCGGCCGAGACAAAGCTCCTGACCTGCGGCCAGAGTTGTCCCGGTGCCATGGTTACCAGTGCCCAGCTGTCATTGCCCAGCTTCTGGATACGGACTATCTCGTCGCTGGCACCCGCCACTAAAGGTGTGGGCCGCGGTACCTCAAATTCGCCAGATAAAACCAGACTTTCGTTAATAGCCGGGACTACATATATATCCTGTAAGGCACTGTCATCTTTCCCCTGGGGAACGGTCAGCTTGGGTTTTTCAGGCGATTTTTTATAGTCTTCCGATTTATCGCGAAAAATGCCCCCATCGCCCAATAGATAGCCGCAACCACTGCAAAGCATTAACAGACAGACAGTAGTCGCCAGGCGACCTACTTTGGAAACTGAGAAAATCAAACTCCCGCTACCTCCATCGCCGCTAACACCTGAGCGTGATACTGCTCCGCCAAGCGGGTCATTGGCAGACGAATACCCTCGCCTATGAATTGACGCTGCTCCAGCGCCCATTTCACAGGAATGGGATTAGCCTCAAGAAAAAGTGCTTCGTTTAAGGGAGCGAGTTTAGTATTGATGGCATCGGCTGCTGGCCGATCACCCGCCAATGCGTAACGGCACATGTCGGCCATCAGCGCCGGTGCTATATTGGCCGTAACAGATATATTCCCGTGCCCGCCGGCAAGCATGAGCTCCATTGCCGTTGGATCATCACCTGAATAGATAGCAATACTCTGCCCACAGCGTTCGATTAAATCGTAGGCTCTGGCGAGATCACCAGTAGCATCTTTAATACCGACGATACGGTCGAGCTCCGCGAGGCGAACCACCGTGTCATTATCCATATCGACCGCTGTTCTTCCCGGTACGTTATACAAGATTTGCGGAACATCCACGGCCTCGGCAACGGCTTTGAAATGCTCAAAAAGCCCCAGTTGCGTCGGGCGATTATAGTAGGGAGTGACCAATAAACAGGCGTCTGCACCGGCTTTGGCCGCCGCCTCGGTCAACTTGATTGCCTCCCAGGTAGAATTGGCGCCTGTTCCCGCTACAATCGGTATGCGCCCGGCGATGTAGGAAACACAATGTTTGATCACCTCACAGTGCTCGGGAACACTCAGGGTAGCGCTTTCGCCGGTGGTGCCAACTGCGCCAATGGCAGAGGTCCCGGCAGCCAGGTGTAAGTCCAGAAGACGCTCGAGTGCGCTCCAATCGACACTGCCATCGGCATGCATAGGGGTAACAAGGGCGACAATACTGCCGGTAATCATCATAAATCTCCAAAATTGAGCGAGGTACAGGCCTCTAGCGGTGGCAACCCGCTGCGAAGTCCGCCATTATCCACGCGTCGGGCAGGAACACAACTGGCACAGGCCAAATTGAACCCATAAGCGGGCCAATGGTCAGAAATTGTAATGTAATGGAGCATCCAATCTCATGAAATCGGGACGTATTTTACCGCATTGTTCGACTTTATTACTGGCGCTGATATTCTCCTTGCCGGTGCTGGGCCAGAAGCCGCCGCTCATCAGCGATTTAACAATGGTGGATATCCAATACATGAACAATCAGCGAGCGCTTATTGAAGATCTGACTCGCAACAACTTTGGCAGCGCATTCAATCGTAACAGGGATCATGACCTGGATCTCTTACAGCGCCTGCTTGACCGGGACCTGGTAAACCCCAAGCAAACCGCGGAGCTACAGGCTATGGGGATTATAATGGGAGATTTACTGGCGGCTGACCTCGATTTGCACTGGGTGATTTATGAAGACAGTGTCGGTCGCTCTCGCGCACTAAGGTACCGTCAGAGCGAAGAGTATCTATTTCCTGTGACGATGATCTCAAGGCGTCGTGAGGCAGACAATCGAACAGGCGTCAACGACGTCTACCAAAAAGCCTATGACATCATGAAGGCGAGCAAACCCCCACTACCCTTCCAATAAATGCGGGTAGTAATTGCGATATCGAGGGATTAAACTTTAGCCGTCCTGCCGAATAATAAAAGAACCAGCATGAGCGACCAGATACCCGGGTATGAGGTGCACCACGACAACCGTAATGGCGTGACGTTGGTGGTCTCGGGAAACTGGATAGAGGGACAAGTTCCGGGTAGCTTTTCTACCATTGAGCCAGAACTGTTGCCTTCAACAACAGAACAACTAACGGTTGAAGGTTCCGCACTGGACAGCTGGGATTCAGCCCTGGTCGCCTTTCTCCTGCAATGCCACATGGCCTGTGAAAGCAGAGAAATTCCCTTTCATTGTCTGAATATGCCAGCGGGAATAGACCGGCTTCTGAGACTGGCCACCGCGGTAAAACCACATCGGCCTTCGCCGGATAAAACCACTTCGCTGCTGGGTGCCCTAAACCCACTAAATCTGATAAAAAAAGGCCGGGATTCACTGTCTGAATCCCTGGGCTTTATTGGCGATGTGGTTATCGCGCTATCGAGACTTTTGCGCGGCAAAGCGAATACGCGCGCCGAGGACTTCTGGCGCTTTTGCTATCAGGCTGGGCCGGATGCCTTTGCCATCATTAGCCTGACAAGTTTACTGGTCGGAATGATTTTGGCTTATCTGGGCGCGGTACAGCTACAACAATTTGGTGCGGAAATTTACGTCGCTGACCTGGTAGTGATTGGCACGCTCAGGGAAATGGGTGTTTTGATGACGGCTGTGGTAATGGCCGGACGAACCGGCGCTGCCTACGCAGCCCAGCTTGGCACCATGCAAACCAATGAAGAAATTGATGCCATCACAACCATGGGTGTCTCGCCGATGGAATTCCTGATCATCCCACGCATGCTGGCTCTGGTGGCGGTAATGCCGCTTTTGACAATCTACGCCGACATTCTGGGCATACTGGGCGGCAGCATAGTGGCTGCAGGAATGGGGATATCACCCGCCCAATACGTCAATGAAAGCCAGGTAGCCATTTCGTTTACGCACATCAGCGTGGGGCTGATAAAAAGTGTCTTATTCGGTATTCTCATTGCCATCGCCGGTTGCCGGGCGGGAATAAACTCCGGGCGCAGCTCAGCCGCGGTAGGCCAGGCCGCCACCGAGGCGGTGGTTACCGCAATTGTTTATCTCATCGTGGCCGACGCAACGATCAACATCATCTTTCAGCAGCTGGGTATATGAACACAAATAAAGAGCCAGCCGTACATATTGAGATCCGTGACCTGACAATGGCCTATGGCGATTTTGTTCTTCAACGTGATCTTAATTTCAATATTAACCAAGGTGATGTATTTGTCATTATGGGCGGCAGTGGCTGCGGCAAAAGTACCTTACTCAAACACATGCTGGGACTCATTTCCCCGGCACGAGGCGACATTTTATATGAGGGCAGAAGTTTTACCCATGCCACCGACAAAGAACAAAAGGCCATGCGCCAGCGCTGGGGAATAACCTACCAGTCGGGCGGTTTGTTCAGTGCCATGAGCACCGCTGAGAATGTGGCCCTGCCATTGCAACTCTACACCGCGTACAGCGAGCGGGAAATCGCCGATATCGTGGCCTACAAACTGGCCCTGGTAGGTCTTGCTGGATACCAGGAGTTTTACCCCTCGGAGATAAGCGGCGGTATGCGCAAACGGGCCGCTCTCGCCAGGGCCATCGCCCTGGATCCCGAAATCCTGTTTTTTGATGAACCCTCCGCTGGGCTGGATCCGATAAGCTCCAGATTGCTGGACGAACTCATCGTGCAAATGCAGGAGTCTTTGGGAGCCACTGTGGTGATGGTGACCCACGAACTTCCCAGTATTTTCGATATCGCCAACAACTGCGTGTACCTCGACGCCAACACCCGAACCATGATCGGCTATGGCAACCCCAACACATTGCGAGACACCACCGACCAAGCCGTTGTCAGGCAGTTTCTAACACGCGGCAGTGTTCCCGCCGGAGAACCCCACAATGAGTAAAAAACCCAATTCTGTCGCCATCGGCGCGTTTATTATGGGTGCAATCGTGATAGCGGTAGCCGTCGTGCTTTTGGTCAGTGGTTCAGGCATAGGTCAGGACAGAGACAAGGTCGTAATGGTGTTTGACGGTTCGGTGAAAGGTTTATCTGTTGGCGCTCCTGTGGCACTGCGCGGTGTAGAAATAGGCCAGGTAAGCGATATCGACCTGATATTCGACACCGATACTATCGACGTTATTATGATTGTTGAGGCAGAAATCCGCAGCGACAATATTCAGCGCCGTGGTCATAACGAGGGCGACTACATCGAGGAAATGATAGCCAGAGGGCTGCGCGCTCAGCTTAACACCCAAAGTTTGCTGACCGGCCTCCTGTATATACAGATGGACTTTCATCCCAACAGCGATTTGATTCTGGTCGCGATCGATTTGCCATACAGGCAAATCCCAACCATTCCCACTGATCTTCAGCGCTTTAGCAGAGAGTTTGAATCCGTGGATTTTTCAGCACTCGCCAGCAATTTGCAAACAATGGCTGACGGCCTGACCGGTTTTGTCACCGATGAGGGTTTTCAACAGTTACCGGAGACGCTGCACGCGACGCTGGTCGAAATCAAGACCTTGAGCGCCAAACTGAATTTACAGATAGATACTTCCGGGCCGAAGCTAAATGCATTACTGGACAATGCCACCACCACATTTGAATCTGCCAATAACGAAATACCCCGGCTTTCAACATCGGCGGTCAATGCGCTATCAAGTCTGGAACGCACACTCGCAAACTTCGGTCAAACTCTGGAAGAAGTTGATTACCTGATTGCAGATGATTCCTCCACGCGATACCAGCTGGACAAAGCTCTGAAAGAGCTGGCCCTCGCCGGTAGAGCAATTCAGCTGCTTGCTAAAACACTGGAAGAACAACCAGAGGCCCTTCTTAGAGGCCGAAAAGAGGATAAACCATGAAAAGCTGCCGCAATTGCCTAAGCATTTTGGCGCTATTTCTCACCTTGGCGGCCTGTGGTACGACCCCCAAAAACAACTACTATCTGCTCTCAGCCACAGACTCTGCCCCGCCCAGTGGGCATACGCCGTCGCTGGGTATTGGGCCAATTGAAATCCCCGAATACCTGAACCGCAATGGGCTGGTTTACAATCGCGATGGCAACCAACTGCGCATCGCCAACTACGAGCGCTGGGCCGAGCCCCTGGCAAACGGTGTAGAGCGGGTTATCAGCCTTAATCTGGCGCATTTGCTCAATACCGAAAACGTGCAGGCTTTTCCCTGGCCGCGCAGCCAGGAGCCAGATTACAGCGTGCAAATAACGATCATGTCGCTGGATGCCGATGACAAAGCAGCAAAATTGGTTGCCGAATGGATGGTGCTGAAGGCTGGACAAATATCTTTATCGGGCCGAAAAATCAGCCAACTTTCAGTACAAATTCCTGGCGGCTCAGTCACGCCACAACAGATCGCTCCTGCCTATAGCGATCTGTTGCACCAGCTCAGTGAATTAATCGCCGCGAAAATAGCAGCGGATGACGCCGGGCAAACGCCCTAGAATGGATCGTACTTACTAAGGGGAACTTTGCAGCATCCCGCTACCCTCAGTAGTGATACCCCCGCGCAGTTGGAACCCCACGCCTTTGCGGGGGTATCACTACTGAGGGCAGCTAGCTCAGTGGTAGCAGGTCCTGCTTGTCGATATGCCTGGGCGGCACCCCCCAAAAGGGCGTGGGGTTCCAACCGATTGGGGGGTGCCGCCCAGGCATATCGACAATTAGGGCCTGCGGCGATAAATAACCACCCTTAAGTAAGTGCCATTCGACCTAGAAGTCGTCGGTCCGCATCATGGCGTCTGAGCCACCATCAACAAAAAAGATAGAGCCGCAGACAAAATCTGCCTCGTCGCTGAGCATAAAACGCATAACGTTGGCAATTTGCGCCGGCTGCGCGGTGCCGCCCCAGGGCACGCTCTCGCCAAACTGCCGCATAACATCCCCCAATTCTTCGTCCGCCATGACCCGTTCGGTTAGCGGAGTCATAGTAATGCCAGGAGCCACGGCATTGAGGCGAACACCACCAGCTGCATATTCAACGACATTGCGGCGCATCCAGATGGTAATAGCACGTTTGGTACCCGCATAGGCAGTGTGACCGTCCCGGGTCTCGATTTCAGCGCAGGCCGCAGCCTCGTCACCCGCCAGGCATGCCTGCACAAAGGCATCATCAGTGGTGATCATGGGCGCGGAGTTTGATGCAACCAGTAGCACTGTACCGCGCTTTTTGGCTAATAAATCGCGTACACCCTCGACCGTGGCGACCACCGCAAAATAATTTACCTGGGTAATCAGTGACAGGGGCTTGGCCACCGGAGGCAGTCCGGCACAGGGGATGAACCCATCCAGGCCCTCTGGGGCACGCTCGCGAATCCCCTCTATCGCCGCTTGGCGACCTTCACCGGTTGATAGATCAGCGATAATGTCGCCCGCCTGAATATCAACGGAAATCACCTGATGTCCCGCGGCCAACAACTGGCTCTTTAATTCTGCGCCGATGCCAGTAGCACCCCCTGTCATTGCATATACACCCATGATTCTCTCCCGCTTATTGGTTAGCCATCTGTTTATACAAACACTGCGCCCATCCTTGCCTAAATTTGCGGGCATGGGAATGCACCAAGAGGCCATTCTTGCCTGTCTTTAACGAATTACCAAGTACAGAATAGCAGTCTAAACCAGTCATAGATCAAGCAAACTGGTTGGACCAACTGCAAATAGCTCATCCAGCATTGTCTTGCCCGAAAAAATAGGTCATAGTTTTGCTATAATACGTAAAATAGCTAGTACTAGCTTTGTAGGTCGCGTTACAAAATGTGGGCTTCTGATGGAATGGCGAGCATCGTCAGAGCAGGCGGTAAATGGAGTTACCCACTGACTATTCATTTGGACAATCGGGGATTAATAACATCATGAAAAACCCAGAAACGCGTGTAAAAAAATCTGCCATAAATTCAAAATTGCCGCTTGTCGCGGCAATTGCAGCCGTCACCCTGAGCGGTACTAGCAACCTTTCGCTGGCACAGGAACCGTCCCAAGAGCGTAAAAAAGGCTACAGCCTGCAACTGGAAGAAGTTGTGGTAACAGCACAGAAGCGCGAGGAAGACTATCTGACTGTACCGATTTCGGTAAACGCCTTTACCGCCCAGGACATGGTCAATACGGGTGCCGTAAATATTCAGGACATTGACGACTTTATGCCGGGGGTCGAAGTCGGGGATGCCGGCAGCGGTTCAACGCAATTAGCGATTACCGTCAGGGGTGTGGAAAGCCCTAATATAAGCTCCGGTGGTGACCCATCCACCGCTACATTTTATGACGGCAGTTATATGCCCAGGGCGGTAACGTCTATTCCATTTACCGATATCGCAAGAACCGAGGTTTTAAAAGGCCCGCAGGGAACACTCTTTGGGCGCAACGCGACGGCCGGTGTCATCAATATCGTGCCCAACAACCCACACGATGAATTTGAGGGGTTTATTAAAACCCGAGTGGGCAACTATAACCTGCTGCGCCTGGAGGGCATGATCAATGCCCCCATCACTGACAACCTCGCATTTCGCGGCAACATATTCTCCCATCAGCGCGATGGTATTACCGAACAAGTAGGCGTTGGCGACGATATCCAGGAAGAAGGCTTTCTGGCCGCCAGAATGTCCCTGCTGTGGACCCTGTCGGACAATACCGATATTCAACTGAGTTACGACATGGAGGATCGCGACGAAATGCCCCGGGCGGCCATTGGCGTAGGAGAATATGCCTATAGGGGTAACACTGACCCCTTCGCCGGAAAAACCGCGCATGATTTAGTGGGCCAGGAAGAAACCCGTGATCAGTACGGCTTAGCCTTAAAACTCAACCACGACTTCAACGACCAACTATCGCTGTTTGGCGTACTCAGTTACCGGGATTGGGAAACCACCAACCTGCAGGAAGAAGATGGTACCGCTGACGCCAGACGGTACATTGATTCCAACAATATCGAAGAATCCAATATTACCTACAGCGAACTTCGGCTCAACTATGTCGACGACAAAATCAATTTGGTTGCCGGCGCCAACTACAGTGTGGAAGATGTCTTCCAACGTACAGACATCCACCTCACGGGTGACTCCTGGATGCAATTTGTCACCATACTGGCAGGACCTGACCTGGGGTTGGACCTGGGCCGAAATGACCATCTTTGGGACATTTTTGGCGACGACGAATCCATCTATTTAAGTTTATCTGAATTGTCTGGCATCGCCGTAATCCCACCGTCTTTTGCCGGTGTTCTGCAGACCGAAACTATGGACAACAGCGGTGATTTCACCAATTGGGGCGTGTTCGCAGACTTAACCTATCAGCTGACCGACACCCTTTCACTGGCAGGCGGCCTCCGTTACAGCAAAGACGACAAAGACTACACCTGGCAGACCTTCCCCTCAGATTTGGACTGGCCCTACGCCCCGCAACGGGTTGCCTATGACCCGGCCGAAACAGGTGCAGACCCAGAAGATTATTACCAGAAGTTTGAACAATCAGATAGCTGGAGCAAAACCACCGGACGCTTGGTCGGCAGCTGGCAATTCACCGACAGTGCAATGACGTATGTATCCTATGCTACGGGATATAAATCCGGCGGTTTTGACGGACAGGTGTTTTCCAGCGTAGTGACAGGGTCTTTTGACCCGGAAGAAATGACAAGTATTGAGTGGGGCGCCAAAGGCGACTTCTTCGACAATACCTTGCGAATTGAGGGCGCGATCTTTCATCATGAGCTCGACGGCAGACAGAAATCAGAGCTCACAAAAACCGGCCCCGACGATTTGACGGCACAATACACAGTGCTCAGTGGCGACGAAGAGGCCGATGGCATAGAGCTCGTTGTACAGTGGAATGTGCTCGAAAATCTGCGTTTAACAGGGCTTACCAGTTACAGAGAGACCGACTCAATATTCGAAGCGTATTTTGACTCCCAGGGCCAACCTGCCGGTGGCGATGAAACCGTCGACGCAACCACAGAATATACCTTGCGTTTCGACTGGTCTCCGGAAGTCCCGGTGGGTTATGTTCTCATTCACGTTGACTACGTCTTCAAGGAAGACGTAGAAGAAGCGAAGGAACCTCCGATTTTCGAAACGGGCCCCTGGTATTTTCAGGACAAGAAATTGTTGAGTGCAAGAGTTTCCTGGCAATCTGAGGATGATTCCATTGAAGTGGCACTGTGGGGCAAAAACTTGCTCGATGAAGAATATGCGCAAAATCCGGATGGATTCGGTGCTGACACCTTGGGTGCCGCCCATACCCGTATTGATGATCCTGTAACTTACGGACTTGATCTGCGTTACTCTTTCTAGAGGTAATGGCACTTTTACTTAAGCCCATCGTTTGTTGCTTTTAGACCGCAGACTGCGATGTCAGGCCCGTCATCAGTTGGAACCCCACGCCTTTTGACGGGCCTGACATCACAGCCTGCTACACCGCGCGTCTCCACGGTTGGATTATTCTGCGAACTAGCCGCGCCAGTGGGTGTTAACCACAAAGGGCGTGGGGTTCCAACCGATGTGGTTAACACTGACTGGCGTGGCGGGCTGCCAGAGAACAAACCTCAGGTAAATGCCTGTGAGCTAACCACCCAGACTAACAACGTCGCCCACTGGCACCAGTAAATCAGCATCCTTGTTACGCGCATTGCCCACTCCCGGGCTCAACGGGGCCAGGCGCCAGGGCGTTTTCAACTCACTGCGAAATATTGGGTCGTCGTCGGCGATTATCCTGTCATTATCCAACCACTGCGTGGATTCCTGGGGTGTTAGCACAACTGGCATGCGGGAATGCCAGGGAGCAAAAGCCGTTGCGGCCGCGGTAGTCACCATAGTGCAGGACAAAAGTGGCGGACCATCACCGCGCCAAACATCCCACAGCGCAGCGACAGCCATAGCCCCCGAGTCAGCGCTGATCAGGTAAGGTTGTTTAACACCCTCATCCGTACGCCATTCGATAAAACTACTCATGACAATAACCCCGCGCTGGCGCTTAAAAGGTTTTTTATAAGCGCTGCGACTGGACAATGATTCGCTGCGGGCGTTAAACATTGCGTATTTTTGGTCAACTTGTTTCGCCCAGGATGGTGTCAGCCACCAACGGGCTGATACGATTTCGGACTCACTGCCCGCCCTGCGTATCAGCGAGACCTGCTCCGTCGGCGCTACATTTACGGCGGGCGGTAACTGCAGGTCGATCCCCAAATCCCGCATCAGCTCCTGCAGCCCCGGGTTGTCGATAACATTAAATCTTCCACACATGGTGACCACCTTGAAAATTCATAACTGGGCAGCTATATGTCGTGTATCCGGCCAGCACAAGAAATGAGCCAGACCACACTATCGACAGTACCCATGGGCCACATTATCGCAAAGGTCTGCTTTAATGAACCCATTGGGTTTACCGGGTTCACAGAGCAGCCCAGCACTTCAGAACTATTGCGTGGATATCCCTGCGGGTAGTACCCTGTCGTCCGCTATTATCAGGAGACCGTCGGATGAGCGATAAACCTCGGGTGCCCGCCATCGAAGGCTGGCACACAATGAACGCCAAACCGCATCTAATCGGCACCCAGTGCAAGGAATGCGGCACTTACTTTTTCCCCAAGCAAACCCACTACTGCAAGAATCCTGCGTGTGAAAGCACCGATTTCGACGAAGTTGAACTTAGCAGAACCGGGCAAATCTGGAGCTACACCAATTCCTGTTACAAACCCCCGGCACCTTTTGTAGCCAAAGACCCTCACGAGCCCTATGCAATCGCGGCCGTGCAACTTGAAAAAGAACAAATGGTGGTACTTGGGCAGGTTGTATCGGGATTGACAGTGGAAGACCTCAAGGTGGGAATGCCCATGGAGTTGGTTCTGGAAACCCTGCACGAGACCGATGAAGACACCAAAGTAACCTGGAAATGGCAACCGGTCAGTGATTAATCGTTGTCGAGTTAAAACCTGGAGTAGTACGTAAATGTCGAATGAAATTGCAATACTTGGCGCTGGGATGCATCCCTGGGGTAAATGGGGCCACAATTTTGTGGAATACGGCGTGGCTGCGGCTCGCGAAGCGTTGGCCGATGCCGGTGTACCCTGGCAGGACGTTAGGTTTGTTTCAGGCGGCGCCACCATCCGCAATGGTTACCCCGGACAGGTCGCAGGTGCCACTTTTGCGCAAGCCCTCGGATGGCAAGGTGCAGAGGTAAACACCTCCTATGCAGCCTGTGCCTCGGGGTCTCAAGCGCTGGCCGCCGCACGCAGTAAAATCCTGTCTGGCGAGTGTGAGGTCGCTTTGGTTGTTGGCGCGGACACCACTCCCAAAGGATTCCTGGCACCCGCGGGCGGCTACCGTCCGGAAGATCCAGACTGGGTGAGGTTCTATCTGGGTATCACCAACCCAACATACTTTGCACTCTATGCCCGTAGACGCATGGATGTTTATGGCGATACGCTGGAAGATTTTGCTGCAGTTAAGGTAAAGAATTCGCTGATTGGCAGCAAAAACCCCAGGGCGCGCTACCGCAAGGCATTCAGCCTTGAAGATGTTGCCGCATCGGCGATGGTGGCAGATCCACTGCGGTTGATGGACATTTGTGCTACCAGTGATGGCGGCGCCGCACTTATTGTTTCCAGCCTGGAATACGCCAGGAAGATCGGCAAAGGCAACGCACCACGCGTGGCTGCAATCTCCACTGTAACCCCCACTTTCGCCAGTGAAATTGTGGAAATGCCAGACATCGCCACTGACTCAGCCGCCGCGGACGGCATTGAAGCGCAAAGCTTTCGGGCGTCACTGCCGGTAAAAGCCTATGAAGAAGCAGGTATAGGGCCCGAGGACATAAGTCTGGCGGAGGTATACGATTTATCCACCGCGCTGGAACTTGATTGGATAGAAGACTTGCAACTGGCACCGCGAGGCGAGGCAGCGAGATTACTAAGAGCAGGCGATACCGCGCTTGGTGGCAAAATCCCCGTCAATGTTTCCGGTGGTCTTGCCTGTTTTGGGGAGGCAGTTCCCGCCCAGGCCATAGCACAAATCTGTGAGCTAACCTGGCAGCTTCGAGGCCAGGCAGGTGACCGGCAGGTGAAGGGTGCCAATGTGGGCATTACCGCCAATCAGGGGCTGTTTGGTCACGGCAGTTCTGTGATTGTTAAACGTTAAGTAAACGCCACATTCGAGGTATCAGTTATATTTCCATGAAGGGACATAGCCCCTTCATGGACCAAGTAACTTTCAATGGCTAGTTCAAGACAGCGCTAAATGAGGATCTGGAAAAACTCGGTCCGTTGATTGAAAACAGGCCATGAAATGCTTTCTTCGATCCAGGCATTTTGCTTTTAACCATTTTTATCACTGTATCTTCCGACCCAAAGATCTGTGAGACACCCTCCGCAGCCATTTTTATACTGCCCGTGATAGAGCAGCTTTTATTAACGCTGAGTTTGCCTCCGGTAATCGCGACCTCGGTTCCCTGATCAAAATCCGTACTGCTCTTACAAAAGCCACTCACTTTATTGTTGCTCTTTGCCACAGTGACCAGGCAATAAAGTGCCGCGGAGTTACTCGAATAGATGTGCCATTTTTTCCCGGCCAGATCCGTTTTGGCGCACTGAGCGCCGTGCACGGCACTTGTAAAACACAAAAGAATAAAAACACAGATCGACTTATTCATATAAAACGCCTCTATCATTACTTTTGTAACTATAGTGGAGTTTTATGGAATCGCATGGATTTAAAGGGTATAAAAAGTTTCCATCGATAGCTTTTTCAATCCCGAACGCTGGCCAACCGCAAAAAAGCAATAAGGTCGGATCTTTGCTGGGGATCGGGCACCCCCAGGCTCATCATACTTGAGCCGGGGAACATCTCCTGTGGATTCGCAAGCCACCGGTATAGCAGATCAGGCGTCCATACAAACTCGGCATTTTTGAATAGCTCCGAATAGTATTCAAAACCTTCCTGTTTGCCGGCAACCTTGCCAAAAATCCGGTGTAAATTTGGACCGTTGTTATGCCCCATAAATTTCTCGGCGTAGTGACAGCTGCGACAGGGGCCAAAAACCAATCGACCACGGGCGGCATTACCATTGGCCATAATAAGTTCGTCCGTGCTCTGCGCATAAACCACGGGCAGCTCTATCAAGCTCAACAATAGAAAAGCAGACAACCACAAAAACAATGCTGATCGTGTTTTCAAGACTGCTCCACCGCTATCGTTTTACCCGCTAGCCTGCCAAAAAACGTACAGTCCCCAATCGATATGCCACTGGCAATATACGGCGCACAAGGTAGCCCCGCGCTATTCCTTCCGGCAGCATAAAGCCCGGGAATGTCATCGCCAAAACTATTTACGACGCGGCCATTTGACCGGGTTTGCAGACCACCAAAGGTGTGGGCGGGGAAAAAGGCCCGCTCAACGGATAGATCCCAGGCTTTATAGGGTGGGCCCTGTATAGAACGCAGGTACTTGGAGCTTTTTCCAAACATAGGATCGAGGCCCGCTTCAGCGTGGCGATTGTAATATGCCACCGTATTTTGCAGTGCCCCGCGCGGAAACTTGAGATGTCCGGCGACATCCCCGATGGTATTGGCTTCGGCCACCGGCAAAAAATTATCCTGTTCAGATTGATAACCACTGCGTTGATCGGTAATCAGCCAGGCCTGGCCGCCCTGATGAAAAGCAATATTGTCACCTATGACCCCATGGTAGGACTCTTCAGAGATAAAGCGCTGACCGGAAGCGTTCACCAAAATTCCGGAGATGACGTTTTCTGGTGGATAGATTGGCGCAATGGCGAAACCTTCATGCATGCGCAGAGCAGCCGCACCAGCGGCGATACCCATGTTAATACCAGCCCCGAGGTCGCCGGCGTTACCCCAGGGTACTGAGCAGGCATACAACTGGGGAGCATAATGTTTCAACATGTCGCGATTGTGGATAAAACCACCACAGGCCAGCACCACACCCTTATGGGCGCGAATATTTTTACGCACACCATTGATGCTAACCTGCATACCTGCGATGCGACCATCTCTTTGAATGACTAGGCGCTCGCCGCGAACACCGGCTCGAAGTTGCACTTTCTGACTTTTGGCGCGGGCAAACAAGACCTCCATTAAACGGCGCCCACCATTCATTCCCGAAACGCCGGGAACATGTCCTCTTGGCGCCGGCCTGGCTGAATCGCGGGTGGGCCAGGCCAGTTCATTCCCGGAAAAATACAGTGATTCGTCACCCATAGGCAAGCCCTTGTCGGCCGTGAACTTTTCCAGATAGGGCACGCCCTGGTCAACCAACCAATCAAAATGTTCAACACTTTGCTCGCAGTACAACTGAATTTTTTCCAGGTCCTGGTGCGGTCCGCCAGCGGCAACAATAAAGTTATACATCGCCTCTGGGGAATCTTCTATGCTCATTGCCCGTTGCAGTGCTGTACCACCACCAGCGTAAACTACACCGCCAGACATAGCTGAAGACCCGCCAAATTTAGATAAGGATTCAATAACCAGCACCCGAGCGCCCGCTGCGCTCGCTTCCAGCGCAGAACTCATACCAGCAGCACCAGAACCCGCCACCAGGACATCCGTGGAAATATCCCACGACTTAACGTCGACAATGGGAAGAGCCCCTGCTCCGGCTGCGAAGGTGGTAGCAGCCGTAGCGCCGACGCCGGCAAGTAATGCCCGCCTGCTAATCCCCGTTGATTTAGGGTCTTCAGTCACGCCTGACATACTCCAACTGACCATTCACCATATAAAAACGGTGCTGTGCTCCGGAAACATCAAGACTCTCCGATTCGTAAGCCGCGTCACCTGCGTAGAGGAAACAGATTCCATCCTCCACGAAAACCATACGGGGGGCATAGATTATAGCTTCACGCGCACTAATACCGGCGCGCGCCTCCTCGCAGCTGTCAAAGAGCGATATATCCGTCAAGCTTACAAAGGTGGGGGGCATGAGGCGCAGTGCTTCTTTCTCATCAGCTGTTTCAGCGAGTGCAGTATGGGGTTTCACCCAGCGGTGATTAGAGATTTCACCGCCGTCTACCTGTACCTCCTGGTCGTCATTCAGAATCGCCAGAAAAAACCAGGTAGAAAAACGCTTTTTCGCTCCCTCGGGGGTTGTCCAATGGGATAAATACTCCAATTGGCCTGCACTGATGGCGAGCCCTACCTCCTCATTGGTTTCCCGAATGGCGGCATTGATCGCGGTTTCATAGTCACTTCCATTGTCTGGGCGGTCGCCGTCATCTACCTTGCCCCCCGGGAAAACCCACATGCCCCCCATGTGTTTTACCGCCTGGCTACGTTGTACTAACAGCGCCTCAAGACCATCGCCTCCATCTCGCAAAAGAACGACTGTGGCCGCCGGATAGACGGGTTCTACGTGTTCACTGGTTTCGATCATCGGTTTGCATTCCAACGCTGAGAGGCCTGTAGTTTCACCAAAATAGGCGCCAGGCAATTTTTATGTCGTTAGTTTACACCAACTACCCTGATTATTTCGCAACGGCGGTTGCCAATATCCACGGGAATATTGTTAGGGGTAGAACCTGCTGATGGTATCGATCACGCAGCCCGGTCGATCACTGCCCTCAATTTCGATGGTCATGCGCACAACAATCTGCACACCCCCTTTAACTTCCTCGACGCCGACAACTTCACCACCGCCGCGCACCCTACTCCCAACCGGCACTGGCGCCGGAAACCGTACTTTTTCACAGCCGTAATTCACCCCCATCGAAACATTATTCACCTGCATTACCTCGGGCAGAAAAAGATTGGCTAGCGAGAGGGTCAAATAACCATGGGCAATGGTTTTACCAAAGGGCCCCTGTGCTGCACGCTCTGGGTTCACGTGAATCCATTGATGATCACCGGTCGCCTCGGCAAAAAGATCGATACGCGTCTGGTCAATTTCCAGCCAGTCACTAAAACCCAGGTGTTTACCCTGTGATTGAAGAAGCTCAGATGGGTTTTCGAAAGTGGTAGCCATAGTAGTAACCTTATTCTGTATATTCGATGCCCAAGAGACTATAGCAAGAGGTATTGAAGGCAAAGCCCCAACGGTTTAACTGTTTTCACTAAGTCTCCACGAAATCTTCATTACAGTGTAAAATGCGCCGACATGGGGAAAAACCCGCGAAAGCAGACCTAAAGTAAGGAATAGATAACATGCTGGAGAACCTGGATATAGGGCAATTAGTTACCGACTACGCGATACCCTGGGGTATCAAAATTATATTTGCGCTGGTTATTTTTATAATCGGGCGTATTGTCGTTTCACTGGTCGTAAAGTTCGTCCAAAAAATGATGCTCGGCCGCGATATGGACGAGATGCTGGTCAAATTCCTGGCCTCAATTCTCCGCTGGGTATTACTTCTGTTTGTCATTATCGCGGCGCTCAGTCAGTTGGGTATAGACACTACGTCACTGATCGCACTGCTCGGCGCGGCCGGCCTGGCCATTGGCCTTTCACTGCAAAGCTCGCTTTCAAACTTTGCTGCCGGCGTAATGATTATCGTGTTCCGGCCGTTTAACAAAGGCGACTTCGTTGAGATAGCCGGAGCATCAGGTGTAATCGACACTATCAACATCTTTACGACGACCATGACAACGCCAGACAATAAGGAAGTTATCGTTCCCAACGGGTCAATACTGGGTAATAACATCACGAATTATTCCGCGCGCGACACCCGCAGGGTGGACATGGTGTTCGGCATATCCTATGACGACGACCTGAAGAAGGCGAAACAGATTCTGGGCGACATTATTGCCGCCGACGAGCGCGTTCTGGCCGAGCCAGCACCGGTTATTGCACTGGGTGAATTGGCCGATTCCAGTGTCAACTTCATCGTCCGGCCCTGGGCAAAATCAAGCGACTATTGGGGCGTGATGTGGGACACCACAGAGGCTGTAAAACTGCAGTTTGATGAGGCAGGCCTCAGCATACCCTACCCACAAATGGATGTTCATATGGACAAAAACGAGTCATAGATCTCCTCTGGGTCCGGATTTGTCTTCGGGCCCAACAACCCCTTTTATTACAAGGATTTCACAGTTTTCAAACCCCCGGGTGTGGTATAAATAGGCTCGTTGAAAATGCGGCCTTAAGGATCTCTGACGCGGCCCCCATGGATGTTAACAGTGGCAATAACCCTGAACAAAAAAATTCTCCCCCTGCTCTTGATTGCAGGCGCGTCAGCCGTGACATTTTTGTTGTATTTGAATCGTCCCTCATCTGAAATTATCGAGCCTGTGTATGTTCCGGTGACGATTGACGTAAGCGAGGTGGTAAAAGAGGACTTACGAATTCCGATACAGGCACAGGGGACGGTAACCCCGCTGCGCGAAACAACATTGGTATCGGAAGTAAATGGCAGTATCGTTGAGACATCACCCGCTTTTAATGTGGGCGGATATATCTCAAAGGGCGACATTCTGTTGCGCATCGACCCGAGGAACTACCAGACCCGGCTGCTTCAGGCTCAGGCGGCCCTGGAATCTGCCAATAGCAGTCTGGCCCAGGAGAAAGGGCGTGCTCAGGTTGCCCTGAAGGAGTGGGAAAAACTACCCGCAGGCAGCCAGCGCAGCCAGGCAGCAAAAGATTTATATCTGCGCAAGCCACAAATGGGGCAGGCCGAAGCACAGTACCTGGCGGCCACAGCCGACATGAATACGGCCAGGGATGACCTGGAACGTACCATAATCAGAGCCCCCTACGATGCACTGATCAGTCAAAAAAGCAGTGAACTGGGGCAATATGTGGGCACAGGTACACCACTGGCTGAGGTTTTCTCCGTGGACTACGCGGAAGTACGCCTCGCGGTCCCACAAAGCAAACTTGCCTACATCGATTTGCCAAGCCTGGCGAGTGAGACATCCATCGGCACAAAGATAGATCTCTATACAGATGTCTCGGGCACGATAAGTCACTGGGATGCACAAATGGATCGCACCGAGGGAACCTACGATGAGCGATCCCGGGTGTTATTCACCGTGGCGCGAATAAAAGACCCGTATGCTTTGGTCGAGACAGATAAAGTCCCATTGCGCATTGGAACGTTTGTAAATGCCAACATTGAAGGCAAGTTACAAAAAGACCTCGTCGCCTTGCCCCGCTATATATTGCGCGCCGGAAACCATGTTTGGGTAGTGGATGAGGGCATGCAGTTGAGAAACCGCAAAATCAGCATTTTGCGCACCGGGGGCGACACAATGTACGTAACCGCCGGGCTGGAAAACGGCGACCTGGTTTCCCTAACCGCTCTGGACAGTACCTTTGCCGGCTCCACCGTGAACATTGTTTCTCGTACCTCAACAAGCAAAAAGAAGGCTTCCACCCAGGCACCTCAAGCCGCCGAGTTTAAACCCGGCGAGCCCGACGCGGTTAATGCAGACAGTGCTATTACAGCGTCCAAAGCGCACGCGATTGAAGAGGCTGACGCCGGGTGAATCAGAGAAAAGAACACAAGGGTATTATTGCCTGGTTCGCACTGAACCCGGTCGCTGCCAATCTGCTAATGGTAGTCATCATGGTGGTGGGACTGGCCTCGGCGTTCACTATCCAGCGCGCGTTGTTCCCGGCCTTAAACATTGACATCGTCATTGTCACCATGGCCTATCCCGGCGCCGCCCCGGAGGAAGTAGAAACCGGTATCGTCGAAAAAATTGAGGAAGCTATCAATGATATTGACGGCATCAAGCGGGTATCCTCATATGCCTACGAATCCTACGCTCAGATAATGATAGAGCCGCTGGAGGGTTCCGACCTTACCAAACTCCTGAGCGACGTTAAAAACCGAATTGACGCGGTTCAGCATTTCCCTGAGGAGGCTGAAAAGGCAATCGTGATGCAGCCGGAGTTACTGTTTCCCGCGCTTAGCGTGCAGATATCCGGTGATCTCGATGAGCGCAGCATGAAATCCCTCGCCGATGAAGTTCGCAGGGAGCTGCTGACATATTCTGAAGTATCTGCCGCCACTGTGATAGGCGCCCGAGATTACGAAATATCCGTAGAAATCTCAGAACAGCAATTGCGCGAATACCACATGACACTGGGCGAAGTCGCTCGCATAATCTCACTCTCCTCTCTGGATTTACCCGCCGGCTCAGTACAAACCGAGAACGGGGATATTATGTTGCGCACACTGGGTCAGGCCTATGAGCAGAAAGATTTCGAGTCGATTGTACTGCGGACATGGCCGGACGGGACCCGTTTACTATTAAGTGACATCGCTATTGTTAAGGACGCATTTGTTGATGGCCAGGGCTTTGCCATGTTTGATGGCAAGTATTCGCTGGGTATCAACGTGTACGCCATGGGCAAACAGGACCTCATAAAAACTGCAGATGCCACCAAGGCCTATGTCGAGACAAAAAATGCCCAGCTACCCCAGGGCATTCAGCTGACAATTTGGAATGACAGTACCTACTACCTCAATGATCGCCTGGGCATGATGGTGAAAAACCTCGGCATGGGCGCCCTGCTGGTCTTTTTCATTCTGGCACTTTTTCTGGAGATAAAACTCGCGTTCTGGGTAATGTTGGGAATTCCGGTGTGTTTTTTGGGTGCAATGGCCCTGATCAACACGCCTTACATTGACGCTTCACTCAATATGATCAGCATCTTTGGATTCATTTTAGTGCTGGGAATAGTCGTCGATGATGCCATTATTATGGGAGAGAGTGCCTATGCAGAGCAGGAGGAATACGGCCATAGCCTGCGTAGTGTTGTAAACGGGGTTCACCGGGTTTCAACACCCGCCACCTTTGGCGTTCTAACCACCATCGCGGCATTCACACCCACCTTGTTTATCGATGGCATGTTTGGTGCTTTTCCAGAGGCTTGTGGCTGGGTTGTAATTTTGTGTCTGTGTTTTTCACTGGTGGAATCAAAATGGATTCTCCCCGCGCACCTTGCCCATAGCAAACCAACCACTAGCCCATGGCTATTGAAAATTGACCACGTACAGGAAGCCGTCAACAGGCAGCTGAAAGCGTTTATTGACAATCGATATCGCCCTCTGATGGAACGATGTATTGAAAACCGCTATACCACGCTGGCGTTTTTCCTGTCACTTCTGATTCTTTCTGGAGGACTCATTGCCGGTGGCATAGTGCGCACTGTGTTGTCACCAGACACTCCTGGTGAGTTTATCAATGCAGAACTTCGCATGTCTGAGGGTGCGCCCCAACAGAGAACCCAGGAAGTAATCGCCCATATGCACAGTGCACTTCTTGAGGTGGAAGCCGACTACCAAAGGACAGAAGGCGGCGACAGTAAACTAATCGAACACACCTTCGCGTATGGTTTTGACAGGATCGAGGGCGGTATCAACGTTGAACTGACCAAGGAGGATCAGCGCAGTATTACGACCCGCGAAATAGAGG
This sequence comes from Halioglobus sp., assembly GCA_036961345.1. Classification (GTDB taxonomy): domain Bacteria; phylum Pseudomonadota; class Gammaproteobacteria; order Pseudomonadales; family Halieaceae; genus JBALVT01. Next base: position 6,056 of record JBALVT010000011.1, on the reverse strand, counting down.
GTCGATGGCGCGACGAAATTGGCCTGGTACACGGTGCAGACGTGCTCTCGGTCAACAGTGACGACGGCCCGAGCTTTGGCCCGTCAATTGCTTTCAACCTGATGCACAAAGACTTTAAGGTGCTAGGCAAGGCCGCTGAAGAACTTGAAGAGGCGATGCGACACTATGCCGGACTGTACGATATTCGCAATGGCGCCAGTGATACAGCGGACGAGCTTCACCTGGATATTCTGCCTGAAGGGGAAGCTCTCGGGCTGACCCGCTACGAACTGGGCAGCCAGCTGCGCCATGCATTCTACGGCGCCGAGGCACAGCGTGTACAACGTGGAATCGATGAAATAAAAGTGATGGTGCGCTACCCCAAAGCCGACCGGGAAACGACCGGCTCCCTGGAGAGTATGTTTATTCGTACACCCGATGGTGATGCCGTCCCCTTCGAGACGGTCGCCAAAATGGATGTAAAGCAGGGCCTACTTAAGGCTACCCATATCAATTATCAACGCGCCGTTGAGGTCACTGCAGAGGCCTTAAAGGAAATAGTTGAACCGGCCAAAGTCATCGCTGAAATGGAAGCCAATGTTATTCCAGCGCTTTTAAAAAAATACCCTGGGCTGACTTATCGCATCGCAGGTGCTGCTGATGAAGAAACCAAAATGCAACGCAGCATGTTAGTCGGTTTCACCCTGGCTCTATTTGCAATATATGCGTTGCTGGCAGTGCCGACCAAATCCTATCTGCAACCGTTGATCATCATGGGGGTTATACCCTTTGGCATTATTGGCGCCATCGTCGGCCACTGGATAACAGGTTTCCCTTTGAGCATGATGTCCCTCATGGGCGTCATTGCGCTAAGTGGGGTCGTGGTAAACGACAGTCTCATATTAGTCGACTACGTAAACAAAGCCGTCGCCGAGGGAGCAGCACATTACACAGCAGTGATAGAAGCGGGCACCCGACGCTTCAGAGCCATTTTGTTGACCTCTCTTACGACGTTTTTCGGGCTGGCTCCTATTTTGTTAGAGCGCAGCGCTCAAGCACAGCAAATTGTGCCCATGGCAATATCCCTGGCATTTGGCATCGTCTTTGCGACCGTCATTACCTTACTGCTAGTGCCGTGTCTGTATATGATTCTGGAAGATTTCGCGCGGTGGCGCACCGCACGCGACAAAGAGCCAGGCGTAATCGCACCGCCAGCTAAGGCCGCTGAATCCTGAGGTAGGCAAGCCTCAATCAGGCACGAGACATATAGCGCGCTTCCTGGGTGTTAATTTTCACGCGCTCACCCACCTCAAGATATTCCGGCACCTGAATGACGAGCCCGCTGGAAAAAGTTGCAGGCTTGGTTCTGGCAGAAGCGGAGGCACCTTTTATACCTGGCGAGCACTCGGTAATTTCAAGCACCACTGATTGTGGCAATTCAATAGCGACAAACTCACCGTTGACCATCAGCCCCATTATCCCCTCCAACCCCTCTGCAATATAGGGCAGTTGTTCGGTCATCATGTCCGGTGAGAGGTGATACTGACTGTAATCCTCTGTATCCATAAAAACGTAAAATTCATCGTCCATGTAAGAAAACTGCACCTGCCGACGCTCTAGATCAACTTCTCCAAGCATGTCGTCGCCCTTGAAGGTTTCATCCAGCTTCTGTTTGCTGCGAACATCGTAAAATCTTACTTTATACAGGGTATTGGCTCCGCGACTCGATGGCGCCTTCGCTTCAACCTGGTGAACAATGTAGGCATTGCCATTGATATCCACCACCCCACCCTTTTTCAATTCGCTGGCTTTGGGCACACTTTTCTCCTTAAACAATTTTTGCGAGTATAATGGCGATCCGACCAGCAACAGGCAAGTAAATGATGGGGCAATTCAAGCATATCTCGATACAGGCGTCGATCGACATGTTGGCCGCGGACGGGGCGCAATTGGTTGATATTCGCGATGAACAATCCTTTAGCGCCGCTCATATCAAGGGTGCCAAACACCTGGACAATGTTTCGTTGCAGGATTTTGTCGCCGAGGCAGACCCGGACATACCCGTGATCGTATGTTGTTATCACGGCAACTCAAGCCAATCTGCCGCCGCCTTTCTCAACGACAAAGGTTTCGAGGAGGTTTACAGTATGGACGGCGGCTTCGAACAATGGCGCGCAGAGCACCCAATAATCACCGGGTAAATGCCGCCACCGCCAGTTCTGCCAGAGTGCTTTTAGTGAACCTGCGAACAGACCAGGCAACGAATGTACAAATGCGCTGGGTCATCCATTTTCTCGAGCTCGCTCACAGCCAGCCTGAAAGGCTCCACCAGGGTCGCCAGGGTACCTGTGAGTGCCGACTGAACGAATAGATTCAAGCTCCCCATCCGCCCAGACAACTGCTGCAATAATAATTCTCGTGCGCTCAGAGGCAAGCCAACATAATCCACCTCATATTGTTCCAGGCTGGCAAGCTGCGCGGCCGCATCAATAGCATCTTCGAGACTACCCAGATTGTCGATCAAACCTCGCTCCTGGGCATCCACGGCGTTCCAGACTCGCCCCTGAGCGATGGCATCCACCTGCTCAAGCGTCATACCGCGCCCCTGGGCAACCAAACCCAAAAAATTCTGGTAAGTGTTTTGCACAGAACTACTCAGCGCCAGGGACACCTGCTCATTCAGGGGCCTATCCACACGCATACTGCCGGCAAGTGTGGTCGTGCCAACTCCGTCGGTATGGATTCCGCCGCGCTCCATAAGCCGTTCAAAGGTTGGGAAGGCGGCAAACACACCAATACTGCCGGTAATCGTGGTGGGGGTGGCCCAGATCTGGTCCGCTTCGGCGGCAATATAGTAGCCACCTGATGCGGCCACTGCACCCATGGATACAACGACAGGCAAGCCATCGGCTTTAGCCTTCAAAAGCGCCTGTCGAATGACCTCTGAAGCAAACACGCTACCTCCACCACTATTAATCCGCAAAACGATGGCGCCCACCCCATCCTCATTCGCAGTGGTGCGAATCAAGCGAGCGAGCGAATCGCCGCCGATACTCCCGGGGGGCTGATCACCCACCTGAATAGAGCCCTGAGCGGTGATAACCGCGACCCGATCTCCTTCTACCCCCAATAGCGACAGGGGCCTTTTTCGATCGATATATCGCTCAAACACCACCGCCTCGTACAAGCCATTTTCATTTGTGGATCCCACCAGATCTGACAAATAATCATTGGCATCACTGCGCCCCATAATTTTGTCAACCAAACCACCTGCCAGTGAAGTTTTAGCCAAATCACCACCTTGAGAACTCAGGTTTGCGGCATAATTATCGACATATTGGCTAACCGCGCCCCCGGGAAGCGCTCGCCGCTGTTCAACAACAGCAGAATACCGCTCCCACAAACCCTGCAACCAGCGACCGGTTATTTCTCTTTCGCCGGGGGACATATCGTCACGTAAAAAGGGCTCAGCGACAGATTTGTGTTCTCCGGCTTTGAAGACGTGCATATTCACTGAAAGTTTTTCCAGCGCTTCACGAAAATAATTGTGGTAGCTGCTAAAGCCCTCCAGCATGACACCACCAAGGGGATGCAAAATAATAGTGTCTGCATGGCTGGCCAGTAGATATTGGTCCTGAGTGTAATAGTCGCCTACCGCGATAACAGGCTTGTCGGATTCCTTGAACGAATCGAGCGCTTTGGAAATCTCCAGCGTTTTACTTATGCCCACTGACACCAGATTATCCAGCTCCAGGACCAGTGCGTTAATCGCTGGATCAGACTCGGCATATTTTATAGCGTCGAGCACATCTCTTAACAAGACCTCGTGATCGGCTGGAGAAGGCTCGCCCAGCAGCGCCTGCAATGGCTGGACAAAAGATTTTTCATCGACAACTGTGCCGGTGATATTCAGTAACAAGGCTGCTCGCTCGGGCAGCGGCTCAGGTGTTCCTCCGAGGTACACAAAGTAGATAACGGCTATCATCACAAGAAACAGAATATTAGACAGTGCCGATCTAATATGTGTAATGCCCCGCCAGCAGGCCGACAAAAAACTACGGAACAATGACCACAACTTCATTTACCAGACCTCCAGGTCGAATAAGTACTTCTTAATTTTCTCGCTGCTCGCGCGCCCGCCAGCGCACAAACAACATGGCGGCGTTAAATAACACCACCACCGCGACCATGCCAATCATAGCAAGAATACTATCGGGCTGTGCAAACAGGCGCTCAACCAATACCAGGAAATACAGCAGGCTGACAAAACACATCCAGATATAGCTGCGTAGGTTGTCCTTTAACATACCGGGTATAAATATAAGTAGCGGGACAATCTTGCCCAGCCAGATAATCCAGGGCACTTGCGTAGACCAGGCATCGAACACCTGTACTAACAACAACGTGAGCCAGCTGCCCCAGACCAATACGTGGGCCTTGTCACTGGATCGTGCCCAGGCAAATGATGTCATCGCCCTACACCTCCGGCCAATCTAGCCACTCTCGAACCCAACGCCTTGCAAAGCGCAGCCTCACCCTCGTCTACAGCGCGATTGTTATCTCCCCCTGCCCAATGTGAAGCGCCATAGGGCGTTCCGCCACTGGTACTGCTCATTAACCCCGGTTCACTATAAGGCAAACCTGCGATGATCATACCGTGGTGAAGAAGCGGCAGCATCATACTCAACAAGGTAGACTCCTGCCCCCCGTGCATACTCGATGTAGAGGTAAATACAGCCGCGGGTTTGTCAATCATCGCGCCACTTAGCCAAAGACCAGAGGTCTGATCCAGGAAATACTTTAAAGGCGCAGCCATGTTGCCGAAGCGAGTGGGACTACCCATAATCAGGCCGGCACATTCACGAAGCTCGTCCTGTTCACAATACAAGGGGCCATCAACAGGGATATCTTCCTGGATTTGCTCGCACGTTGCCGAGACAGGAGGCACGGTGCGCACCAGCGCCCGAAACCCGGTCACTAACTCCACACCTCTGGCGATATGTTGCGCCATGGCGGCAGTTGCGCCCTGACGACTGTAGTACAACACCAGAATGTAAGAATCGCTCATGCCTTAATTAACTCAAGCACGTTTTCGGGCGGACGCCCAACAACCGCACGCTCGCCTTTTACCACAATAGGCCGTTCAAGCAACTTCGGATGCGCCGACATCGCCTGCAGGATTTGCTCCTCGCTCGAATCTGCGTCCAAACCACAGGTCTTGTAGACGTCCTCGCCTTTTCGCAGTAGTTGCCCCGGGCTCATATCAAGTTTTTTGAAAATTTCTCGAAGCTGATCTACCGCAGGGGTGTCCTCCAGGTACAAAATCACTGTAGGTACCACTGCATTTTCCTCGAGCAGGGATAAGGTAGCACGGGACTTTGAACAACGTGGATTGTGATAGATGGTATATTGACTCATTGAATGTCTCCTGGGCGGACTATTTAGAGTCGGCAGTATAACAAAGCTCGGCGACGCGGACCCGTGCAGCGGCCGTTATATTCATGCAATAATGGGCCCATGGACTTCATTAAAAAGTATTTCTCCCCGATCTGGCGCCGCTCGATTTATCTATTTTCACGGTTCCGCATCGATCGCTGCTCCGAGAATTCTGCCGCTCTCACATACATGAGCTTATTCGCATTGGTCCCGCTGATGACAGTGCTCTATACCATGGCATCCGCCATACCCGCTTTTCAGGGCGTAGAGGGCCAGATCGAAGCTTTTTTGTTTGAAAACCTGGTCCCCGAAACCAGTTCAGATATACAGGACTACCTCGGAGAATTTTCACGCCAGGCAAAAAACCTGACTGGCTTCGGCATCGCTTTCCTGGTTATCACCGCCATTCTGATGCTTCGCAATATAGAAAAGGCCTTTAATCAGATATGGCGTACCCGGGAAAATCGCAGCGCGGTATCCAGCTTTCTGCTCTACTGGGCAGTATTGAGCCTCGCTCCCGTCACAATCGGGCTGGCCTTGGGCATAAGCACCTACCTGGCATCTTTCGCCGACATGGTCGTTAGCGTAGACATACTCGGCGCGGGGGCGCAGTTGCTCAAATCCGCCCCGGTATTGCTAAA
>JBALVT010000119.1:0-13250 GCA_036961345.1 Halioglobus sp. | reverse complement strand
GTCTACGGTGGCAGCTACCGCCGCGTGATCTGGCACGCGCATGTCATCGAGTTGATAGAGGCCTATCAGCAAGAGTGCTGAAACGTCGCGGTCCTTGGAACGTATTGGTTTGTCCAGCAGTTGATCCAGCACCGCATTTAATCTAGGAAGCGCTCGCAATGTGCCGTAACACAGCTGCTGAACTAGCCCCCGATCTCTGTCTGAGACTTTTGGCAACTGGGCTGGCATGACTTGATTGAGGGATTTACCTCCAATAACTTGCCCAAGTATGCGTGCCGCAACAGCGCGCGCATCGGGAGCCACTATGGACCTCCAAGGCGAGTGCCAGTGCAAAACAGATCACTTTTTGCGTTGAGAACCTGTTCCGCGGTCAGGGCTTTCCCGCCTGGCAATTGTAGTTGAGTAATGCACAGCTGATCCGTCTGGCATTGTACGAAGATTCCTTCACGGTTGGCTTTTACGATAGTTCCGGGAGCGTGTTGGCTGTTGCCAGCACTGACCACTTTCGCTTCCCATACTTTTAGTCGCTCACCGTTCACAATCGTGTAGCTCACTGGAAACGGATTAAAGGCTCGGGCTTCTCTGTCCAAAGTTACCGCCTCTTTGTGCCAATCGATAATCGCTTCGCTTTTCAGAATTTTGGCTGCATAGGTAGAGTTTGTTCCATCCTGCTTTTGTGCTCGCGATTGATATGCAGGTAGATCGCCAAGTACGTCAAGAAGCAGCGGAATACCGGTTTCGGCGAGCTCATCGTGCAGGCTCGCCGCTGTCGTTCCCGGCCCGATTGGACAAGCCAGTGTCGCCAGCATATCCCCTGTGTCGAGTCCGGCATCCATTTGCATTATGGTTACGCCGCTTTCCTTATCGCCGGATTCTATGGCTCGCTGGATGGGCGCGGCCCCCCGCCACCGCGGCAGCAAGGAGGCATGCACATTCAGGGCGCCCAATCGGGGTATATCCAGCACTGCCTGTGGGAGAATCAAACCGTAGGCCACCACTACCAGTACGTCGGCATTGTGTTGGGCTAGCTGATGCTGTTCTGTTTCGCCTTTTAATGATACTGGCTGGAATACGGGTATCCCCGCGTTTAAACCCACTTGTTTTACCGGGCTCGGAAGTAGCTTTTTGCCTCTTCCTGTCGGTCTGTCTGGCTGGGTATATATTGCAAGTAGCTCATGTTCGCTTGCCACAAGTGCTTCAAGATAGCTCGCGGCGAACTGCGGTGTGCCGGCGAAGATAATTCGCAGTGCGGTGGGCGTCATTTTTTTATCAAACCTGTTGGCGGTGACTTTTTTCCAGCTTCTTGCGAATACGCTGGCGTTTTAGAGCAGAAAGATAGTCGACAAATAATTTGCCATTGAGGTGATCAATCTCGTGCTGTAGGCAGGTGGCCAATAGCCCGTCTAGCTCTCGGGTAAAACTCTCGCCATTGCGATCCAGTGCTGTTACGGAGATTTGCCGCGGGCGATTAACGGTTTCATAGAATCCTGGCACAGACAGGCAGCCTTCGTCATATTCCGCCAATTCGGAGTCCAGCACAGAAATTTCAGGGTTTATGAATACCTGTGGGTCGCTGCGATCTTCCGAGATATCGATTACCAGAAGGCGCAGGTGCACGTTAACCTGCGTGGCAGCCAAGCCTATACCCGGTGCGTCGTACATGGTTTCGAACATATCGTCGATAAGCGAGCGTATTTTCTTGTCGACCTCTGCAACCGGCTTTGCCTTGGTTCGGAGCCGGGAGTCGGGAAATTCCAGTATTTCTAGTACCGCCATGGAGTTATCGTGCCCTTTAGTGTGCCATGTGTGGCCGAATTGGCCTGCGTGAATTAATAACATTTGGGCTTGCCAGCGCCAACTTGCAGCCGCAAACTGTGTCTATTATACAGTTAGTGTCACTGTGCTGCCCAGCGGCATGGGCAAGTTGGCTGTAGCGTGGGGTTGATGGATAGGGGTCACCTGCGAATTATAAGAGTATATAGACTGCTATGAATGGTAGAAATTCAGGCAGATAAGAACCAGGGCGACGTAGGGCTAGAAAAAATGAAAATAAAATCATTCTCCGTGTTTCTGTTATTAGCGGCATTGCTATTTAGCGGCTGGGGGCATGCAGCGGTAGCGTTAAAGGACAATCTTCCTGAGACCTATACGGTTAAAAAAGGGGACACGCTTTGGGGGATTTCGGGGATGTACCTCGAGCAACCCTGGCTGTGGCCGGAATTGTGGGATGTAAACCCGCAAATTGATAACCCCCACCTGATTTATCCCGGTGACGAGTTGTACCTTATCTGGGTTGACGGTCAGCCGCGTCTTCGCCTGAAACGGGGGCGGAATGTAAAACTTGCGCCAAACATGCGGGTTAGCCAGCTGGACCTCGCTATTCCAGTTATTCCCCTGGATGAAATTGGCGCCTTTTTACTGCGTCATAGAATTCTGGCAGGCAGTGAACTCAATGATTCGGCCTATGTTGTTGCCGGTGATCAGGGGCATTTGATCAGCGCTCCCGGAGATCATATTTATGGCCGTGGCCCCTTTCCTGCATCTGAGCGCGCCTACGGTATTTTTCGCCCCGGTGAAGTCTATCGAGACCCAATTACCAACGAGGTTCTAGGGCATCAGGCGCAGGATATAGGCAACGCTCAGCTGCTGAGTAGCGCCGAAGACGACGTTGTAGAGCTCGAAATTACCCGCGTTGCTGAGGAGGTTCGCATCGCCGATCGATTGCTGCCCAACGAGGAGCGTATTCTGGATGCGACATTCCAACCGCGCGCGCCAGAAACCGAGATTGAAGATGGATTTATGATTGCTGTAGATGGCGGTGTTAGCCAGATCGGCACCACCGATATTGTTGTTCTAAACCGCGGGCTTCGCGATGGCCTGGAGATAGGCAATGTTTTGGCCATCTACCAGACCGGTGAGGTGGTTTACGATAAAGTTGCGAAATATGACGTGGTCTTGCCAGATACACGGGCGGGACTGTTAATGGTGTTTGAATCTTTCGAAAAAGCGAGTTATGCCATCGTGCTGAAGGCCAGCCGGCCGCTGAAAGTACTCGACAAGGTAAAAAACCCCTAGAGTTAGCTCGGTGTTGCCAGGGAGGCGACATCTTTAAATAGGGCGTCTGAGAACACTTTTCAGGCCGCCCACAACCAGACACTGCGTCAAGGATGATGTATGGATGTTTTGGATGCTCGGCTGTGCCTGATGTTGCACAGCCTGCCTGGCCTGGGAGACCTTCCGCTCTCACGGCTTTTCCTACAATATGGTTCGGCGCAGAAAATCTGGGACTCCGACCCCGGCCGGTGGACATCATTAGGTGTATCTGCCGAATCCGTGAGCGCGGCCCAAGTGGTGCAATCGCAGCACTTAAGCTCAGCGGGGCCGCCCGGGATTGATCGCCAACTTGATTCTCTCGTGGAATTGGGTGCGCAGGTAATATCTTTAACGGACGCGCGCTATCCGGCTTTGTTACAAAGAGTTTATGACCCTCCTCCGATCTTATACGCCCGCGGCGAGATAGAGTTGCTTCAGCAGGCGCAGCTGGGGATTGTGGGGTCGCGCAAAGCCAGTCTACCCGGCCTAAAAGCGACTTCGCAGCTCAGTGGGCAGCTTGTGCAGGCCGGTCTGCACATTTGCAGTGGTCTGGCGCTGGGTATTGACCACGCGGCCCATAGAGGCGCGCTTGATGCAGGCGGGAAAACCGTGGCAGTGGTAGCCAACGGCCTGGATGTTATCTATCCGGCCAGGCATAGAGCCATTACGCAAGAGATAGTGGGTTCCGGTTGTTTGTTGTCCGAGTGCCCGCCGGGTTGTGAACCCCTGCGGCACCGATTTCCAAAACGTAACAGGATTATCAGTGGCCTGTCTCTGGGCGTGTTAGTGGTTGAGGCAGCCCTGCGAAGTGGCTCCTTGATTACAGCCCGAACCGCCATGGAGCAAGGACGGGAAGTTTTCGCTCTGCCCTGGTCGGTGTTTCACATCGGCGGAAGAGGCTGTCTCGGCTTGATTCGAGATGGCGTAAAGATGGTGCTGGGTGTTGAAGATATTCTCGAGGAATTGGGGCCGCTCTATCAGTGCCAAAGTGAACTGGCTTTCCCTGAACCCAAGCCTTCGCAGGCTCTATATGGCTTGCAAGCCGGTGAGGTTCAAGTACTGCGATTAATCGGGGCTGAGGCCATTGGTGTGGACGAGCTTGTCCAGCACAGTGGTCTGGCGGTATCCAGGGTGCTTGCGATTTTGTCGTCGCTGGAGGTGGCACGAAAAATAGTTCGCTGCGATGGAGGGTATATCGAGTGCTAAGGGCTTTGCCCGGCGGCGCGCAATTGCTAGAATCCGCTCTCATTTTTGCGGCGTTGGTGTCGCGCAGCTGTATTCACGCAGGAGAAGTTAAATGAGTAAGCCATTTGTAGGGATTGTGATGGGTTCCGATTCGGATCTTCCGGTTATGGAGGCGACCTTTGCTGTATTGAAGACTCTGGGGGTCGCGTTTGAGGCTCGCATTACCTCGGCCCATCGTACTCCAGAAACAACCAAAGAGTTTGTGGTTGATGCGGAGTCACGCGGTTGCGCTGTGTTCATCGCGGCGGCGGGCATGGCTGCGCATCTGGCTGGTGCGGTATCGGCTATTACTGTGAGGCCTGTTATCGGAGTGCCAATGAATGCATCACTCGATGGTCTGGACGCACTGTTATCTACCGTTCAGATGCCTGCTGGTATCCCGGTTGCTACTGTGGCAATTGGCAAGGCCGGCGCTAAAAATGCTGCCTACCTGGCTGCACAGATTATGGCGGTTTCCGATCCGCAGCTGAGCGAGGCTCTGCGTGCAGAACGTGCCGCCAACGCAGTATCCATTGGTGAAAAAAATGCGGCATTGCAAGCGAGCCTGAAGGCATAGCCTTGCGACCCTCCGCGCCCTCAATCCGCGTGAACCGGGCAGTTGCTGCGCTCGGTCGTGGTGGGGTAATTGCCTATCCAACTGAGTCTGTTTGGGGGCTGGGCTGTGACCCGGCTAATGAGCGTGCTGTTATGCGTTTGCTCGCACTGAAAAACCGGCCCGTGAACAAGGGTTTGATTCTGGTTGCGTCTGCCCTGGATCAACTGGAATGGTTACTGAGTGGCTTAGAGGGCTCTCAATACGAACGCCTCGCGGCATCTTGGCCCGGTCCAGTTACCTGGCTGGTACCGCACCGCAATCTTGTGCCCCAGTGGATAAGTGGCGATCACGATACGGTTGCTGTGCGTGTTAGTGCCCATGTTGGCGTAAGCGCACTTTGCCAAGCCTGGGGAGGCGTGCTGGTGTCTACTTCGGCAAACCCGGCAGGTAGTGCGCCGGCATTGAATCAATTGCGAATTCGGCGCTATTTTGGAAATTCTCTCGATTTTGTTGTACCGGGGGATGTTGGCGTCCAGTCCAGGCCTTCTTCTATAAAAGATCTGATAAGCGACCGAACAATTCGCCAGTAGTTATGCACCGCCGGTATTGTTTGTCTCTTATCAGGCGTATAATCCAGCGCGGTCGACAATCGCGGAAAACCCTCGCATGCAGATAGAGCAAGTTAGATCCTACCTCCTGAATTTACAGACCAGCATCTGCAGTGCTTTAAGTGAGGAGGACGGACAGGCCTCATTTGGAGATGAGCAGTGGCAGAGACCTGAGGGCGGGGATGGTCGCACACGAGTTCTTACTCAAGGCGCTGTTTTTGAAAAAGCCGGAGTTAATTTTTCTCATGTAATGGGTGATTCACTGCCCTCCTCTGCTACAGCTGCCCGCCCGGAACTGGCGGGCCGCAGCTATCAGGCAATGGGCGTGTCCCTGGTAATTCATCCTCTTAATCCGCACGTGCCAACCTCGCACGCAAACGTACGTCTTTTCGTTGCCGAAAAAGAAGGCGAAGAACCAGTGTGGTGGTTCGGTGGAGGTTATGACCTCACCCCGTATTACGGGAACCGGGATGACTGTATCAGTTGGCACCAAACCGCAGCTGCGGCTTGCGCGCCCTTTGGAAGCGATGTTTATCCGCGCTACAAGGCCTGGTGTGACGAGTATTTTTATCTCGGCCACCGCAACGAGCCCAGAGGAATAGGCGGCCTTTTCTACGATGACCTGAACGAGTGGGATTTCGACACCTGTTTCGCCTTTATGCGATCCGTGGGTGACTCGTTTGTACCCGCCTACCGGCCTATTGTGCAGCGCCGTAAAAATGATGTTTATGGCGAAAATGAGCGGCAGTTCCAGTTGTATCGAAGAGGCCGCTATGTTGAATTTAATTTGGTATTTGATCGGGGCACTTTGTTTGGCCTGCAATCTGGTGGTCGAACTGAGGCAATTCTTATGTCGCTACCGCCTTTAGTGCGCTGGGAATACGATTACCAGCCTGAAATCGGTACGTCGGAATATGAATTGACCGATTACTATCTGACGGGCCGGGATTGGCTCGCTCAGGCTTGAGTGTGGAATAAGGGTTTTAATGACTGAGATAGATAAATACGCTGTTTTTGGCAATCCAGTAAAACACAGCAAATCGCCTTTGATTCATTCTGCTTTTGCGGAGCAGTGTGGGCATTTGATGAAGTACAGGGCGGTTAGAGTTGACCTTGACGGCTTTGCCGATGCAGCCAGCGGATTTTTCGCAAACGGCGGCGCGGGGCTCAATGTTACCGTTCCCTTTAAACGCCAAGCGTTTGATTTTGCCGATGTAAAAAGCGAACGCGCCAAGCGTGCCGGAGCAGTTAATACACTGATTCGAAGACCCGATGGTGTGATTTGTGGAGATAATACCGATGGCATTGGCCTGGTCAGAGATATGATTGCCAACCTTGGTTGGTCGGTAAATGGTATGAGGGTTTTGGTGATGGGTGCCGGGGGTGCCGTTCGCGGTGTGCTTGAGCTGTTGTTGCGAGAGCACCCCAAAGCCTTGCTGGTTGCAAATCGTACACCTGGGCGTGCTGTGGAACTGGCAGAAGAATTCTCTGATCTTGGGCCCATCGAAGGCGGTGGCTACGAGTTGACCGAAAATCGGCAGTTTGATTTGATTATTAATGGAACCAGTGGTGGTTTGACAGGCGATATGCCCGAGCTGCCGGGCTCTTTGTTGACCGAGCGCAGTTGCTGTTACGACATGGTATACGGTTCACAGCCCACGGTTTTCATGCGTTGGGCAGCTCACAATACCGCCTGGGCTGTGGCGGACGGCTTGGGTATGCTGGTGGAACAGGCAGCTGAGTCATTTTATCTGTGGCGCCAGGCCAGACCCGAAACGGGCGCGGTGATCAATCAGATGAGAACGGTGCTAGCGGCCGCTTAGTGCTTGGCGGCACACGGTGATAGTTAGCGTGCCTGCAGCTCTTCAATATGTTGGTTTTTCAGTTTGACGTAGTTGTTTGCGCTGTAGGTAAAGTAATCCATCTCGCCTTTGATTAATGGCCTGATTTCTCTGGCTGGACTACCGGCATAGAGGAAGCCACTGCGCAGCTGCTTAGACGGGGTGACCAGTGCTCCGGCTGCTATGACGACTTTATCTTCAACAACTGCTCCGTCCATTACCACCGCACCCATGCCTACCAGGACCTGGTCTCCGAGGGTGCAGCCGTGCAATGTAGCGTTGTGCCCGATCGTGACATCGCAGCCAATTGTCAGGGGCCAGCCGCCGTCATTGTAGGGCCCGGCGTGGGTGATATGTAAAACGCAGCCGTCCTGGACGCTGGTTCTGGCGCCGATGCGAATTCGGTGCATATCTCCCCGAATGGCAACCTGGGGCCAAATGGATACGTCATCCCCCAGCACAACGTCACCGATTACCACTGCCGAAGGGTCAATCAGTACGTTTTTTCCAATGGTCGGTGATATGCCGGCAAAACTGCGAACGTTGCTTGTACTGTAATGCGTCATTTAGAATCCAGATAACCAGGTTAAGTCCTTGCTACAATAGAGCCCCCAGTGATTTGTGGCCAGCAAATTACATGGGCAGCATTCACTTTTTTAAACTGGAGAAAGCGCGTGAATCGCAGACGATTTATTGCCGGTGCAGTGTGTCCTCGCTGTTCAGCGATGGATAAAATTATTGTAGATTTAGACAGCGATGAACGGGAATGTGTGGCCTGTGGTTTCAGCGAAGGCCGCCCTCAGTCCAGTTTGCCTGTTAGCGAACCGGCTACCCGGGTGAGTCGCGCCGCCGCCCGCCTTGTGGATGCGCCAGCCGAAGCGGTAACGCTGATTGATCCCGCAATACCAAAGCGCGATGAGTCATAAGCCGCATTCAGGAGGCCAGTCGCAGCCGCACCTTGTGTGGCTCCCACATGAGTTGTTCGCTGGAGACCAGGGTCTCCGGAAGCTTCGCTGAACCTGGAAGGTTGCGTACTTGCTCCCAGGCTTTTTCCTTGGCTAATAGCTGCGAAGCGGTGTACTGCACCAGGTTTTCCAGGCGGCCAGCCAGGGTATCCCCAATCAGATGGTGGACTATGGTGTTAGCCTCCGTCATATCAATGGGTAATAAAGGGCGCTGCAGATAGCGCATGTGGTTGTCGTTGACCTCTTCAAGCAAGCGGTGGGCGAGAAACGCCTCATCCAAAAGCCCCATCAAGCCTTGTTCATCGGCAATGGCATCCGGGGGTTGCAAAAAATAGTCCTCGGCAATGTGTAAAAATGGCGCGGCGTAGCTGTGAAATCCCAGCCTTTTGCTGACGGCTGTGACCAGCGTAAGACTGCTGGGTACGCTTTCGATGTAACCAGTAATAAATACCATTAATGCGGTAATCGGGTCGCTTTCAGGAAGAACCAGTTTCTCGGACAATGTCACCAGTCGCTCGCTCAGCTGCTTTCGAAGTTGCCCTGTTACTCGCTCTAGGGCGATGGCCTCGTCAATTATTTTCCTGATGTCCGGTGTCGTCATAAAGCACCCGAGCCGCAATGAAAGTTGTTCGCACTTGATTCAGGCTAGTACATTCTTATGGAATCGCTACTGATTTGTGTTGAGTGTCGAAGGAAAAGTCGTGGGCAGCCACCGCTGCGCCTTGCTAAGGTGCCAGTAACACAATTGCAGTGAGAGACCTCGCGCCGCGCTAAACATTGCAAATGACAGCCATAGGCCATGATTTCCCCAGCCGGTAGTCAGGTACCAGACGGGTAGATAAACCAGCAATGTGCTCAGCACCATGGTGTACATCATGTAGCGGGTTTCTGCTGTGCCAATAAAAACTCCGTCCAACAGATAGCTGGGTGCGGCGATGAGCGGTAGTAAAATGAGCCACCATTGGTACTCAAGCATTAATGTCCGCACAGGTTCAAGGTCGGTCAGGAGTTTAAATATTGGGACGCAGAAGAAAAAGAAGAACAAACTGGCAAGGACCGCGGAGCCGCCACACCAAAGCGCGCATCGGGCAGTAGCGCGGTAAAAACCCTTGAGGTCTCCGGCGCCAATACGGTTTCCGGTGAGCGCTTCAGCCGAGTAGGCAAAGCCATCCATCCCATAAGCCGCCAAGAACACCAGTTGAATCATGATGGTGTTCGCCGCCAATATGTTGCCGCCGAGTTTTTCGCCCATCGCAGTAAAAAAGGCAAAGCTAAATAATAGACAGGTGGTTCGTATAAACAAATGCCGGCTGGTGGTGAGCAGGTGAGCGTATGCACTCCAGTTTGCCAGGCGGCGAAAGAGCGAAGCGTCCGGGCGAATTGGCAGTGTCCTCCATATGCCATATATCGCCAGGCCACAGCCCAGATACTCCGATATAACAGTCGCGATTGCCGCGCCGTCGCTATTGAGTCCCAGACCAACGATAAAGAGGAAATCCAGGCCGATGTTGGTGACATTGCTGGTCAACACAATGAGCAATGGCCAGCGGGTGTTCTGCCTGCCAATAAACCAGCCGACACAGGCGTAAGTTATAAGTACTGCCGGCGCACTATATATCCGAATAGAGGCATAGCTGAGCGCCAGGGGCGCCAAATCCTGGGCAGGTGACATGAGAGCGATGCCCCCAAGCAGCCAGATGGGGTGGAAAATAATGACCAGGGTCGCCAAAATCAGGGCGAGCACGCAAGACTGAGCGAGTATCAACACTGCGTCGGCGACTTCCCCTGCCCCGCTCGCTTTAGCAACCAGCCCCGTGGTGCCCATCCGTAAAAAGCTAAATCCCCAGTACAGGAACGATAATATGGCCCCTCCGATGGCGACTGCGCCCAGATATTGGGTGCTTCCCAGGTGTCCGAGGATGGCAGTATCGACCAGACCGAGCATCGGAATAGAAATGTTCGAGAGTATCGCCGGCCAGGCGATATCCCATATTTTGTGGTCTAGTGTTCGAGTTTTGGACATATAGTGGGCTCTTGGCTTCTGGTAACGGTTGGTGCGGGTGCCTTGCCTATGGATCCAAACCCGTACAAAATCAGTATCTTAGTGTTTTTTACGGTTAAGTTTCGCTATAATCGCCGCGCTTTGCCCTTGCGACCATTTGTCGCAGTGGCGATTAGGAAAATCAGCTGACTAATTCAAGCAGTGTATAGCAGTGTTTGCCGTGTGTTCTATGGCGGTAGCCTGAATACGATTGCCGATGGCCTTTCTAAGGAAATGGCTGGAATTACGCGCCGGACGAGGGTCTGGGTTTAACCACGAAACTTGTGGCGCGCGCGTTGGCTGGGGGATAACCACTACAACAACATAATGGAGACACGGGGAATGTGTTTTGAAGCGAAACGGCTGTACCAGCTGGCGCTTGGTCCTTTGCTGATGCTGATGAGTTTGGTCAGTACGGGTGCCTGGGCTAACGATTCCGAGGTTAGCTCAGTCAATATGGCTGCTGGTGTCACAAGTGTAGGTCAAAGTATTTACGACCTGCATATGACGATTCTCTGGATCTGCGTAATTATTGGTCTGTTGGTTTTTGGGGTGATGTTTTACTCCATTTACTATCATCGCAAGTCGCGAGGTGTGACGCCCGCTACTTTTCATGAAAGTACGACAGTAGAGATAGCCTGGACTGTTGTGCCCTTCTTTATACTGATAGCCATGGCGGTTCCCGCCACGACGACCTTACTGGATATCTACAACTTTGAAGATTCAGAGCTGGATATTGTGGTGACTGGATATCAGTGGAAGTGGAAATACGAGTACCTTGATGAAACCGGCGAAAATGTCAGTTTTTTCAGTAACTTGCGTACTCCACAAAGTGAAATTTATAACACCGAGGCGAAAGGCGAACACTATTTGTTGGAAGTGGATGAGCCCCTGGTTATTCCGGTGAACACCAAAGTTCGGTTTTTGGTAACGGCGAATGATGTTATTCACTCCTGGTGGGTTCCCGCGTTGGCGGTCAAAAAAGATGCAATCCCTGGCTTTATCAATGAGACCTGGACTTTGGCTACGGTTGAAGGTGTATACCGCGGTCAATGCGCCGAGCTATGCGGCAAAGATCACGGCTTCATGCCAATTGTGGTCAATGTCGTCAGCAAAGAAGAATATGCAACGTGGCTGGCGGTCAAGCAAAAGGACGCCGCTCAGATCAAGGAGTTGATGGCGCAATCTTTCACTCTGGAAGAGCAAATGACGCGTGGTAAAGCGGTCTACGATCGCAGCTGCCTGGCTTGCCATGGTGCGAATGGTGAAGGTGGCGTCGGCTTACCTATTGCCGGCAGCCCCGTTGCAACAGGCGACGTAGGCACACACCTGGACGTGGGCATTAACGGCGTACCCGGTACCGCTATGCAAGCATTTGGTGGTCAGTTGAATGACGTCGATATGGCCGCAGTTATTACCTACCAGCGAAATGCATTTGGCAACAATATGGGCGATACAATCCAGCCCATTGATGTCTTCAACCACAAAAAAGGCTAATTGGAGGAGTTTACGATGGGTGATCATCATCATGGTCCTGCCAAGGGCCTGAGCCGGTGGCTTTTTACCACCAATCACAAAGATATTGGAACCATGTACCTGTGGTTCTCATTTTCGATGTTTATTTTGGGTGGCGCTTTCGCCATGATCATTCGCGCCGAGCTTTTTCAGCCTGGTATGCAATTGGTTGAACCCGCATTTTTTAACCAGATGACCACCCTGCACGGGTTGATTATGGTGTTCGGGGCGATTATGCCCTCATTCGTTGGCCTGGCTAACTGGATGATCCCGATGATGATCGGGGCACCGGATATGGCACTACCGAGAATGAACAACTGGAGTTTCTGGATTCTGCCACCGACGTTTCTGCTGCTGGCGTCCACGTTGTTTGTGGATGGCGGAGCTCCGGCGTTTGGCTGGACGTTCTATGCACCTTTGTCTACAACCTACGCGGCCCCCTCGGTCACCTTCTTTATCTTCTCTGTTCACGTTCTAGGTCTGTCATCCATTATGGGCTCGATCAATATCATTGCCACGGTAATGAATATGCGCGCCCCGGGTATGACCTACATGAAGATGCCGTTGTTTGTATGGACATGGCTAATCACGGCGTTCCTGCTGGTTGCGGTTATGCCCGTATTGGCCGGTGCCGTGACGATGATGCTGATGGATATCCACTTTGGTACCAGCTTCTTCTCTGCTGCCGGTGGTGGTGATCCTGTATTGTTCCAGCACATATTCTGGTTCTTTGGTCACCCGGAAGTTTACATTATCATTCTGCCGGCCTTTGGCGTGGTATCGCAGATTATTCCTGCGTTTTCTCGCAAACCGCTGTTTGGTTATGACTCAATGGTTTACGCCACAGCCTCGATCGCATTTTTGTCTTTCATTGTATGGGCCCACCACATGTACACCGTGGGTATGCCTGTAGCCGGTGAGCTGTTCTTTATGTACGCAACAATGTTGATTGCGGTTCCCACCGGCGTGAAAGTGTTTAACTGGGTATCGACCATGTGGCGCGGCTCCATGACGTTTGAAACCCCGATGTTGTTCAGTATTGGCTTTTTGATTCTGTTCACTATTGGCGGTTTCACCGGTCTGATGCTGTCCATTGCGCCCAGTGATTTCCAATACCATGACAGTTATTTTGTGGTCGCCCACTTCCACTATGTGATGGTTGCTGGAGCGGTATTTAGTATGACTGCCGCTGTGTACTACTGGCTGCCCAAATGGTGCGGCAAGATGTACAACGAAGCCATGGGTAAAACCCACTTCTGGATTTCGTTTATTGGTTTCAATCTGGCGTTTTTCCCTCAACACTTTGTGGGCCTGGCGGGTATGCCGAGGCGGGTTCCGGATTACGCATTGCAGTTCGCCGATTTTAATATGATGTCGAGCATTGGTGCGTTTATCTACGGCGCCTCC
>JBALVT010000118.1:0-13262 GCA_036961345.1 Halioglobus sp. | reverse complement strand
CGCCAACCTACACTAGGTTCATTCTCAAGGAGCAATACGTGCCCACTACCGCACAAAAAACACAACTATCCGCAGACGTCTCATACATACTGGTGTTAAAGCGCGATTGCGCTACCTGCGCCATGTTGGACGTGGTTGTATCCGAACTTCAGGACGCGGGGGTATCAATGAGCATATGGTCTCAGGACGATCCGACTTTCCCGGAAACCGCCAATCTGGTCGGTGACGATCGCAGCCTTGAACAATCCTGGAAGCTCAAGATTGAAACAGTGCCCACCGCGATTCGATTGTCCAATGGCCAGGAGACAGACCGCACAGTCGGCTGGGACCGACCCGAATGGCTAGCCCTGTTCAAAGTACCAATGTTGGGTGAGGATTTACCCGCTTTCCGGCCGGGCTGTGGCTCAAAAAGTGTTGAGCCGGGTATGCCAGAGAAGCTGGAACTGGCGTTTGGAGAAACTCATCTTGAATCCCGGCGCATCGAAATAGCCGAGCTGGAAGACCCGATGGAAGCGTGCTTTGATCGCGGTTGGAGCGACGGCCTGCCGCTTGTTCCCCCTACAGAGCTGCGGGTTATGCGCATGCTGGCCGGTACATCGCGCGCGCCCGGCGAGGTGCTCGGAGACATCCCGCCAGATTTACAACCCTGCACCATCGAGAAGGTTGCGGTTAACGCGGTAATGGCCGGTTGCAAACCTGAATACCTGCCCGTTGTGATCGCAGCGGTGGAAGCGGCCTTAATCGATGAGTTTTGCATGCACGGCTTACTGGCGACCACCTGGTTCTCAGGCCCAATGGTTCTGGTTAATGGTCCCATAGCAGCAGCCATAGGCATGAATAGCGGCGCCAACGCTTTGGGCCAGGGCAATCGAGCCAATGCAACCATTGGACGGGCTCTGCAGCTGGTAATACGCAACGTCGGCGGCGGCAAGCCCGGTGGAGTTGATCGCGCCACGCTTGGCAACCCCGGTAAGTACACGTTTTGTTTTGCTGAGGACGAAGCACATTCATGCTGGGAGTCACTCGCCGTGCAGCGCGGATACGCTCCTGAACAATCCACTGTCACTCTCTTCGCCGCCGATGGCGTGCAGGGCATGGCAGATCAAAAATCACGAGAACCTGAGTCACTATGCCGGAGTTTTGCCGCCAGTCTTCTGGGTGTGGGCCACCGCAAATTTGCGATGTTAAGTGACGCTTTCATCATTTTGGCACCGGAGCACCAACAGGTTTTTGCCAGTGCAAATTGGAGCAAGCAACAGGTATTGGATCGCCTGAATGAATTGACTACCCGCCCTGGCAGTGAAATCATCGGTGGCGTCGATGGTATCGACGAGGGCATGCCTGAATTCGTAAAAGACATGGAACTACCTAAATTCAAACCCGGTGGGCTTAACATCGTACGGGCCGGCGGCACTGCCGGTCTGTTCTCAGCCATCGTCCCCGGCTGGTTAGCCAGCGGGGATATGGGAAGCTCAGCCGTAACCAAGGAGATCGTATTATGAACCAAGTTGTTCTAGACCCAACCTCTGAACTCAATCCCGCGCAGCGGGCCCTGCATCCCCGCCTGACAACCCTGGAGGGTAAAACGGTTGGGCTACTGGACATCAACAAGCCGCGCGGCGACGTCCTGCTTAACCGTCTGGAAGAGCTATTCAACCAGCAGGGCATTTTGGTCAAGCGCTACAACAAACCCACTATGACGCGTGTTGCGCCTCTGGAAGTAAAACAGCAAATCGCCGCCGAATGCGACGCCGTTGTTGAAGCATTGGCGGACTGAGGCTCGTGCACGTCGTGCAGTTTGCATGACATCATGGATCTTGAAAGCCGGGGCATCCCCGGAGGCTATATTTTGACGGAAGAATTTCGCGAGGCCGATCTCGCTCAAGCGGCGGCACTGGGTTTCTCTGCAATGAAAGTCTTTGTAGAACACCCTATTCAGGATAGAACAGATGCTGAAATGGCCGTCATTGCAGAACGAGCATTCCCTGCGGTACTGAATATGCTACTCGAAAAGGAGCACGACAATTAGCCAATACGGCCGGGTACTGTTTTTACTACTGGCGCTGTCGTCGTTTCAAGTACATGGGCAGCCTGATGCCCTGTTCGAAAATGCCCCTCGGAGTGACGACGGACGTTTCACCAATCTGGTCGGCGATATCACGCACGGTACAGTGGGTGTCCGTATACCGTTTATGCTGCGCCGCATGGGCGGGGCTTTTCGCGAGCACAAAGGTGCACCCAATTTAGTAAGCAATGATGGCGTTTTTCTTCGAGAAAACGCGCGCCACAGCAAACCCACTCTAACCTGGATCGGCCACGCAACCTTGCTGGTGCAGATGGAGCATGTCACGTTTTTAACCGACCCAATCTGGTCGAATACACCCAGCCCCATTCCCTATGTAGGCCCCACTCGAATCGTAGCACCCGGGCTCGAACTAACGGACCTGCCACCCATAGACTTTGTGGTTATTTCCCATAATCACTACGACCATCTCGATTTACCCAGCTTGCGAGCACTGGCAAAACGCAATCCAGAAACCGTATTTTTCGTCCCAATGGGCAACGGCAAACTTTTGCGAAAAAACGGTATTGAACAGGTACGGGAGCTAGACTGGGGAGAAACTGCAATGGTCAAGGAAGCGACTATTCACTGCTTACCCTCTCAGCACTGGAGCAAACGCAGTTTAACGGACGATCATAAAGCTCTGTGGTCGTCCTGGGCGGTGACCGGCCGCGACCGGCGTTTCTATTTTGCCGGAGATACGGGCTACTTCGACGGTTTCAAGGACATAGGAGAAAAACTCGGCCCTTTTGATATCGCAGCTGTGCCCATTGGAGCTTATGAGCCCCGGTCCATGATGCGCCAGTCTCATATGAACCCAGAGGAAGCTGTGCAGGCAGCGCTGGATTTACAGGCCGAGCATGCGCTGGCTATTCACTTTGGTACGTTTGACCTCTCGGACGAACCCATCGACGAGCCGCCGGTGCGCTTTAAAGATGCTGCGGCCAAGGCTCATCCGGCCCTGGGCGAAGCCTGGGTTTTTGATATAGGACAGACGCGCGAGTTCTAGAGTGAAGCTGGCACATCGTCTGGGCATACCTAGGGCAATGACCGGAGACAATGGCCTAAAAAGACCATTCCCATTGTAGCCGAACTCGATTATTGCTATCACGATCTTTTGTGCCCCTACTAATAACACGAGATAAATCAGCCGTTAGTTTGTTCCTGTGGCCATTGAAGAACCAGTTGGCACCCATGGTAAGCTCCTTCTCATAGTCACCATGAACACTGCGATCCGGGTCTACCTGGGCATATCGCAAGGCCAATTCCAGTGGGGTGGGAACAGCTGGCCAAAGCTGCGAAAAAAACATACCCGCCTGGACATAGCCACCGAGTATATCCTGCTCAACACCACTGCTACGGCCACGCACACGCTTCCAATGCAATTCCTGCTGCCAGGAAAACCCACCTTTTTTCCAGGCACTCTCCAGCATCGCCTGCTGCAAGTCATAGTCTTGCTCTGGAGCGTCTTCAAAGCCCGGCAGCTGCCCGCCACCTCCGCTGGAGAAACTGGTGTATTTACTTTTCCCGTCCACTAGAGCAATCGAGAGAGAACCTGCCGCTTTCTCGCGTAAAGCAATATCACTTTGGCTAAAAGCCAATACCCGCCGAGTGAAATTCCATTGATAGCGGCCAAGCCAAAGGCCTTTGCCGTCCGATGCCGAACCACCGCGACCAGACCCACTAAGCCAGCCAAACCAGTAGCTCGAATCATACGAGCGCCCCTTGCCAAATCGGCCGGAGGCGACCACCCCCTGCTGGCGATCTACGGTGAACCACGGGGTGGCAACTGATCGCTCTGCGAATTGCTGAGCACCTGAAGAGTCGATGCGCTCGCGGTTATAGGGCGACTTCCATTGCCCGACACGTATATTGAGCCAATCGGTAAACGAATAGCTGGCCCGATAATCCAGCAACCGATTATCGACAAAATCGTACTCTGAATAAATTGTAAACCGCGGGGAAACCAGGTGCCCACCCAGCTTTAACCGACCCCGGTTAAACGCCAATTCTGTCTGCCTTTCGACGGGGTTGCCGGGGAGGTCATTCTTATAGAGCTTTTCATTGGAGTACCGGGTCTGCAGTCGAACGCCAAACCACAAAAAATTATTGCCATCGGCACTTTCGAATTGCAAGCCCTTCTTTCCATAGCCAAACTCCTCCCACAATCCCTTCTCACTATCTGGCTCGGCAACACTCTCAGCAAAAGCTGGGATTTGCAGCGTGAGGACACATAGCACGGCGCAATTAAGATAAAAATACGACAGCTGATATTTTCGCATCAAGCGAATCCGGGAAAGATATAGATCAATACAATTTAAACCCAGACACGCACAGAAAGCTATGCCATACAAGGCGGGCTTACATCTTGCGAAGCTATTGGTATCTAAAAAGCCTGAAGTGTATGCTGACGCAATGAATAAACGCTACCAGTTTCTACTTGTTGTACTGTTATTGCACATTCCACTTTTCGCCTACCCCATTCTGCGTTTGTGCCAGTGGATGGGCGCAACCGGTGGGCTAACTGCGGCAGTTTTCTTGCCCCTCTTTTTTAGTCAAATTGTCGCCAGGGTTTATCTTAAACACGCCAATGCCGGCTGGGTGTTCTGGCTGCGCCGTGGTGCAGATTTGTGGTTGGGAATCAGCCCTCTCATTTTGTGCATGGTACTCATCGCCGAGATACCGGTTGCACTGGCTTGGCTGGAAGCATCGACCGCCGCCAAGGCAATTCTTATCCTGAATTTCGCGCTACTTGCCTACAGCGTATTGAACGCTTATTCGCCCTCAATAGTAAAAGTTAAAATCACTAGCAGAAAGTTAAACAGCCCACTGCGATTCGCACAGATTACTGATGTACACATAGGGTCCAGAAGCGCAGAGTTTCTTGAACGGGTCATTGATCGAGTAAACACTGTAGATGCAGACTTCCTATGCATAACGGGGGATTTTGTCGACGCTCCGGGTATTGATGAAGAGCAACTGAGCGCACTGCGAAAATGCACCATGCCAATCTACTTCAGTATTGGAAACCACGAACGTTATGAGGATTTGGACGATATACTGCGGCGTCTGAAAAATCTCGGCGTAAACGTATTGCGCTCCCAGACACACATTCACGGGCCGGTCCAGTTGATTGGTATCGACGATCAGGATCACCCAGGCCAGGTGGAAAGGGAACTGGCGAAACTTCAGGTGGATAAAAACCGCTTTGTTTTATTACTCTATCATCGCCCAAGAGGATTGCGCGCGGCTGCCGCCGCCGGGGTGGATCTGATGATTTCAGGCCATACACACAACGGACAAATAGTCCCTTTCAATTTTATTGTTGGCCGGGTATTTGAACAAACAGTCGGTTTATTTAGGGAAGGGGCTACCCAGCTGTATGTCTCGCCAGGTACCGGGACCTGGGGCCCAGTAATGCGACTCGGCAGCAAAGGGGAAGTGACATTATTTGAAGTTGAACCGGTACCCGCCGTATCTTGAGTCCAAAAACGCCAGTGAATTTTGCGTAGACAGGATGCTCAATGGTTTACACCAAATACCCGGCCGTCATCGTTGTGGCCGTGGCCCACAGAGTTTCGCCCATCGCGGTGTCATACATGTGGTGCTGACCACTGACTATAACGGGATTACAATCTTCAAAATATGCCCCGGTGACGCCCTCCAGGCTCGGACTGGTACCTACAAAAACCTGAGTAGCAGCGCCCTGCGCCGGAGTTTTTGCGATCAGCCCCCCGAGCAGATTAAAAGCGCCTCGAAGAATCGAAGGTGCCGTGCGAGCGATATTCGTTTTCACCAGGCCGGGGTGTATCACATTGGATGTTATTTGCGTGCCCGCCAGCCTTCGCGATAACTCAAATGAAAACAAGGCGTTGGCCAACTTGGAACGGCCGTAAGCAGCCCCGGCATCGAAAGCCTTCTCTCCTCGCAAGTTATCAAAATCGATACCCGCTTCAGGAGCCTGCATATAACCACTGCGACTGCCAACGTGCACGATTCTGCCGGCACCAGCAGCTTGCATCAGTGGCAATAGCTGATTTACCAGTACAAAATGTCCGAGGAAGTTCACGCGAAAAATTTTCTCAATGCCATCGACAAGTTCCAATTCACCAAACGTATTGATGCCGGCGTTGCAAATTAGCAGGTCTGGAATCATACCGGCACCGCCCACATGAGAGACGCAATCAACCACCGACTGAAAATCTGATAATTCCAAAGCGACAGCTGTGGTGCTTCCCTCAACACTGGCACAGGCTTTTTCAGCCTTTTCCAGCGTGCGGCCAGTGCCGATAACATGGGCACCCCTGAGCGCCAGAACTCGCATGCTTTCGTAGCCGATGCCAGAGTTGCAGCCGGTTACAAGGGCCACAGTACCGTTTAAGTCGAGGCCCTCGGTCACCTCCAGGGCAGTGCTATCGGCACCAAAGGTGCTATTGGGCAATTGCCTGTCGATAGTGACATCGGGCTCGTCTCCCCCACAGGCCTGGATGCTTCCTGCAGCTAATCCAACTGCGCCCAGTTGCAGCATTTGCCTTCGATTGATAGACATCTCTTTTTTCTCCCTAACTGTTTTGCTACTGCATCAATCCACACGTTGTTTAAGTGTGCAGAGCCTCACTAACTGCCGCCAGAACATAGTCCGGATCCGAGCGCCGCTGATAGTTTTCAGATTGATCTACCCAGCGAATAATTCCCTGTGCGTCTACCAACACAGATGTTGGTATCGGCAACGCTTTGGCCCCCCCAGGCACTCCACTGTGAAAGCCCTGATTGCGAATTCCAAATTCATCAATGAGCCTGGCATCGCGATCTGACAACATGACCGCTTGCAAGCCATGTTTCTTCATGCCCGCCTCTACCGCACTCGGTGTATCAGTGCAGACTGTGACTATTTGTATCTTGTACTTTTCAAGCTCCGACCGAAGCTCTTCCCATCGCTTTAATTCTGCGACGCAGTAGGGTCACCAGTGCCCGCGAAAAAATTTCAACAATACCGGACGACCCTCCAGCGAGGCACTTTCGAAAATGTCGCCGCGGTGGTCCGTCGCACTGAAGCTCTGTAGCTTGGAACCTATCTGCAATGTACCGGTGCCACCCTTCTGTGCACTTATTGACCATGCAAAAATAAAGAAGCAACCCAGAAAAACAGCCAAAGAAGCCAATACGGAACCAAAAACTCCAGCTCCCTGGACCAAAGCTACAAGCGCCAAACCCGCGCCGAGCACCATAAACAGTAAGAAGCCGAGCCTGTTTTTTGGCAAAGCAACCGCGTATACCAATTGAAACCAACGAAAGCCGGTCGCAAATACCAGCAAAAACGCCAATAGGCTTAGATGGAAACCACTCATGTCGTCCTCCCAGGAGGAATTATCCAATCAAGATAGCACAAAGATATCAGCCTCAGAATTCCATAGGCAGCGTTAGATGCCTGGCAAAAATCATGTCCCGGTGCTCGATAAGCGCAGCATCATAACCATCAATCGACGCTGCAAGGGCTCCCCATGTTGATCTCAAGCTGTCTGGCATCGGGCATTGTTCTTGCGGCAAGGGCTCGAGCATATTTGAAAAACAAGCCCAATACACATCCGCAGCGGAGAGCTGTGAGCCCACCAGATAGCCCGATTCACGGGTTTTGATACGCTGGGTGAGATAGGCGAGAAAACTCTCAATTTTTTCTTTCATAGGAGGAATAGCGGCAGAATCAAATTGATATTCCGCAAGCATCGGGTTTTTGGCTGCTGCCTCGGCACCCATCGCCTGATAGGCCAAATTCAACATGAAAAATCTAGCATTCCAGGCCAGACCGCCCTCTCCGGCTATCTCGTTGATCAAACCC
This sequence comes from Halioglobus sp., assembly GCA_036961345.1. Taxonomy (GTDB): domain Bacteria; phylum Pseudomonadota; class Gammaproteobacteria; order Pseudomonadales; family Halieaceae; genus JBALVT01. Next base: position 5,364 of record JBALVT010000118.1, on the reverse strand, counting down.
AGCATAAAGATTCGATCGTCTCTATCCGCCGGGACCAATGACGGCCCTGAACCCAGTCGTTCGGCAAGATCCAATATCTCCTGCCATCTCACTCGCGGTGCCTCATTTTCATACAAAGCAATGGGGGCATTACGATGACGTGTCCACTCAACAAGATCAGGATTTCGGCCCGCCGGTTTTTGCGCTACGGGTAGATATTCTATGTGTCTAAGCTTGAACAGTGCTTTCGCCGCCTCACCCCAGGGCCCCGGCACGTCCCGCGATAATACAAGGCGAAGGCCAGGCTGATTTTTTGCATCGCTGACACTGAGATATTCCATGGCTTTTTCCTATGCAAATTAAATTTTAAGTAGCTATGACAGTATGCGGTACTATTAATTCACTCTACTTTACATGCTATAACAACTGAAAAAGAGTTAATTCCCACTCTTTGTTTGTCATTTGGCATCAATTGAGATACCGCTGGAAGCCTCCTGTATAAAATTCCCCAGCAACTGGAATTCATTTCTTCGCGGAGATTTTTTCCGCCACATAAGCCCCACTACCCTGGATACCCCCTGAGCATCAAAGGGCCGAATCTGTACGTCGGTTCCGCGCAGTACATTGGCCGCAACTGCCATTTTTGGCAACACCGTAATCCCAATTCCGTTTGCCACCATTTGGACTATCGTGTTCAGCGTAGTGGCCTGATAGGGAACCGACACCTGGGCCTCTTTCAAGCTACAGGCATCCAGTGCGTGCTCTCGCAGACAGTGGCCATCCTCCAGCAGCAACAATTCCTGACCTTTCAGCTGCTCAACATTGAGTGATTGCGCCGCTGCCAACGGGTGATTCTGGTGGCAGGCAAACATAAATTCATCTTCGAACAAGGGCATAGTCTCTACCCGCTCTGCCGGGAACGGCAACGCCAGTAACAGGGCGTCCAATTCCCCCTGGTGCAACAGTTCAACCAGATTGCCACTGAGGTCCTCGCGGATAAATAGTTTGAAGCGGGGATGTTCACTGCGCATGCGGTTGAGTAAACCCGGTAGTATGAAAGGGGCTATGGTTGGTATCACGCCCAGTCGCAACTTGCCGGCAAAAGGCTCAGCGGATGCATCACACAGCGACCTCATATCCTCAACGTCCAAAAGAATTGAACGTCCGCGGCGCACCACTTCCTCTCCGAGTAGTGTCAGGATCACCGCGCGATTATTGCGTTCAACCAGGGGCACCCCCAGAACATCTTCCAGTTCCGCAATGCCCGCACTCAGCGTAGATTGGGAGACATGGCAGGAGGCTGCCGCTTTGCCAAAATGGCCGCTTTCAGAAACGGCAACAAGATATCGGACTTGTTTCAACGTGGGCTGTCTTGTCATCGGAAAAATCGATCCACTTTTACTGTTTTTTTCATTATACAGATTATCGAACAGTGTCTAAGATAAACTATGCCCTGCAATCGTTTGGGGCCAGCGGTGGAGCAACCACCAGTATTTAATATGATTTATGTTATCGGAGAGACTACATGTCACTAAAAGACAGCCAAACCGAACAAAACCTGAAAGATGCCTTTGCCGGTGAATCACAGGCCAATCGCCGCTATCTCTATTTCGCTGCCAAAGCGGATGTCGAGGGTTACAACGACGTAGCCGCTGTATTTCGCTCTACGGCAGAAGGTGAAACTGGCCACGCTCACGGCCATTTGGAATACCTTGAGGAAACGGGAGACCCAGCTACAGGCCTTCCCATAGGCCCAACATCGGACAATCTCAAAGCGGCAATCGCTGGAGAAACCCACGAGTATACCGACATGTATCCCGGCATGGCCAAGACCGCAAGAGACGAAGGTTTTGACGAAGTTGCCGACTGGATGGAGACGCTGGCAAAGGCCGAGCGCAGCCATGCAAATCGCTTCCAGAAAGCGCTGGACGCACTGGACGACTAGGCACCGCTTGCAGGCGGAGGGGCATAACCGTGTCCGCCTGCTTTCCTATTTATCAGCACAGCCATAGGACATCAATGTGAGAGAAGGTAGCCTGGAAGCGCCTACGCGGCATCCGATTGACTGGAAATCGGAAAAATACTGGGACAAAGATGATCTCAACAATGAACTGGAGCGCGTTTATGATATTTGTCACGGCTGCCGCCGCTGTGTCAGTTTATGCGATTCCTTCCCCACATTGTTTGACCTGGTAGACGAATCCGAGACTCTGGAAGTTGATGGCATAGATAAAGGCGATTACATCAAAGTGGTGGATCAATGCTACTTGTGCGACCTGTGCTACATGACAAAGTGCCCCTACGTTCCGCCACATGATTGGAATGTGGATTTTCCACACCTAATGCTTCGCGCCAAGGCAATCAAATTTAAAGAACAAGGCGCGCCACTCAGGGACAAAATCCTGACCAGCACGGATACGGTTTTTGGTATGACGTCTATACCGCTGGTAGACGTAACGGTGAATGCACTCAATAAAAACGAAACCTTCCGTAAATTGCTGGATTCCGGTTTTGGCGTGCACAGTGAAGCGCCTGTACCTGAATTTCACAGTAAAACCTTGCGCAAGCGGGTCGCACCAATGATCCGCGACATCCAGGCAAAAAGCGTTGGAGAAACAACCGGCAAAGTCGCTCTATATGCCACATGCTACGGCAACTACAATAGTCCGGTGATCGGCGAGGATTTCGTCAAAGTTTACCAGCACAACAATATCCATATTGATATCGTTCCCAAGGAGAAATGTTGTGGCATGCCCAAGCTGGAACTGGGCGACTTTGAAAGCGTCAACAAACTCAAGGAAGCAAATATCCCGGTTCTGGCTGCATTGGTGGATCAAGGCTATGATCTCATCGCTCCGATCCCCTCCTGCGTATTGATGTACAAACAGGAATTGCCGCTACTATACCCGGACGATGCTGATGTATTGAAAGTTAAGAAAGCCTTTTACGATCCATTCGAATATCTGTGGCTACGGCATAAGGCCGGTGAGTTTAATACAGAGTTTCCACATGCGCTGGGCTCTATCTCCTACCAAGTGGCATGCCATCTACGGGTACAAAACATAGGCTTAAAAACTCGCGACATTCTCAATCTGGTACCGTCGACCGAGGTTAACGCCATTGAGCGCTGCTCTGGACATGACGGTACCTACGCGGTCAAAACAGAAACACACGACAAATCGGTGAAAATAGCTCGACCGGTTGTACGCAAAGTTGATCAGCAGGAGTCCGATCACTTTTCCAGCGACTGCCCGATGGCCGCTACACATATTGCCAATCTTTCAGATAAAGTCGATAAAGCCTCGCATCCCATGACACTTTTGAGCATGGCATACGGGCTTACGTCACCATGAGGAGTATTACCATGCCATCAATTTCCCGCTCCGACCTTTGGTCGCTTGAAGAATACGCTGAACAGCGGCAAGATTTCCGATCCCAGGTAATGGCCCACAAAAAGAGTCGCCAGCTACCCGTGGGAGCACACGCGCGACTGTATTTTGAGGATGCGCTGACAATCAGGTATCAAATCCAGGAAATGCTGCGCATCGAAAAAGTGTTTGAAGCGGAGGGTATAAACGAAGAGCTGGAAGCTTACAACCCGCTGATTCCAGATGGTCATAACTGGAAAGCTACCTTCATGATTGAAATTGACGATCCTGAAGAGCGCGCTGAGCAGTTATCGAAAATGATAGGTATCGAAAACAAGATATGGCTAAAGGTGTCCGACTTTGAAAAAGTGTACCCCATTGCCGATGAAGACCTGGCCAGGGACAACGAAGAAAAAACATCCTCCGTACATTTTCTCAGATTTGAATTGAGCCCGTCGATGATTGTCGCGGCACACAATGGCGATCCTATTGAAGCTGGCGTTGACCACCCAGCATACGCAATCGAAGGCTTTCAAATACCAGACCAAATTCGGCAATCCCTGTTAAAAGATCTGGACAGCGTCGCCATAAACTAGCGCAGAGGATTAGGAGTAATATGGAGCCCACTGAAGCCGTTAAAACCGTGTTGGCAAAGTACGCGACTTTCACCGGCAGAGCAGCCCGGCCGGAATTATGGTGGTATGTACTGTTCATTTTTCTTCTGAATATTGGACTGGCGATTATTGAAGGTGCGGTGCTTGCTCCGATACTGGGATTTGATGCATTTTCAAAAGATGCAGGACAACCTCTTAGAGTGATTTCTTCACTGATATTCTTATTGCCCTCAATGGCGGTCATGGTGCGCAGACTGCACGACATCGATCGCTCAGCTTGGTGGTACCTGATTATTTTCGTTCCCGTTATTGGCGTTCTGTTACTCATATTCTGGGCAACCATGCCTGGGACAGAAGGGTCAAATCAATACGGCGAATAAACCTGGCTGCTGGTAACGGAGCAGCTCTTCAATAATCGTAATTAAAGATGAGCGTCCAGCCATCCACATTGTCACCAAAAATAGCCATAACCCCCAGTGCCAGCTTTGCGTATCCCAGTGAAGCTCCGACTTCTGAAAATGAATCAAACCCCAGGACATCCCTGCCACTACCAAGCAGTGTGGTGTTGCCGAGATGACCGATGATATAGAGCGGCCGCTGGCCCACCTCTACATTAAGAGGATGGCTAACGTCCAGGTTCAAAATCATAGTAGATGCACTATCGGAAAACCCGGGAAAATCTCGCGACTCGTTGAAACTATCGATATTTGAAAAGCTCAAATGAGCGCCGCCTTTGAAGCGGTAATTTCCCAGTTTTTCATCGTATAGTAAAGCGATGTGAGCACGGGCAATACTCGCCAATGAATCCCAATTGAAAATCGATCCATCGCCATCGAGATCCAAACGGTCTTCGAGATCGTCAGTTGAGAAACGGACACTATTTTCCAAACGTGAGATACCGACACCCAGACTTGGCGCCAATGAAAACCCACCACCAAGCGGCATTTTTATCCCGCTTTCCAGTAACCCACTGAAGCCCTCCCATTTAAAACGGACTGAACCGTCCTGAAAAAGATCCAGCTTTTGTTTGTAACTGAGATAGCTAAGTGCACCTTGGGCGAACCAACTCCAGTTATGGCTGGGTGAATCAAACTCTCTGTAGAGCGGCACTTTTAGCGTTTCCAGTTCCTGATCGTCTCCGCCTTCGTCCTCACTGCCTATATTGAATGTAGCCGCTGCAACTTCAGGTTCAGCCGCAAAGCTCACCATATGCGCGTAACCGCTGCCCAGTTCGCGATTGCCCACATCCTGAGCCAAAACCGGTGCACTGGCGCCCAAAAAAAACGATAGGCAAAAAACCCATTGGGTGGGATAGCGCTGACAAAACCGTTTACGACGAATCATATGCCAGCTAACCGTATCGGGCACCCTCAACCTCAAAACCGCCCGATAGTTCGTCGAGC